>JAGRKY010000385.1 GCA_020442095.1 Bauldia sp. | reverse complement strand
CACGGTGTGTGTCCCGGGCCCTCCCCGGCTTCTCTGCCGGGTAAAGAAGGAGTAAACGACCGGTCGGAACCAGGCAACGTCAGGCAGACCCGAATGCCCAGGTTTTTTGGGATTTTTTTCTTGGTGATCGCTGCCGCGTGGGTGGCCGGCTCGGGTGCGGCGGCGGCGGCGCCACCCTCCCGCATTGCCTCGATCAATCTCTGCGCGGACGAGTTGCTCATCGCCCTGGCCGACCCGGACCAGATCGCGTCGCTCTCGGTCTATGCGACAGACCCCAAGCTCTCCTATTTCGCCAGGGAAGCGGCAGCCTATCCGCACGGCGCAGGCGAAGCGGAAACGGTCGTCGAGCTCGAACCCGACCTCGTCCTTGCCGGGCGCTACACCAAGCGGGCGACGCGCGACATGCTCACCCAACTCGGCTACCCGCTCGAACTGCTCGACGCAGCGCGGAGCATCGACGATTCGATCGCCCAGATCCGCCAGGTCGCCGCCATCGTCGGCCATCCGGAGCGCGGCGAGGCCCTGATCGAAGAGATCGAAGCCGCCCGTCGCCGCGCCACCGAAATGCCCGCAGGAAAACCCGTTACCGGCGCCGTCTACCAGCGCCGCGGTTATGTCACCGGCGGCGACACGCTGACCGGCGAATTGATGACGCTGGTCGGGATCGCCAATGCCGGCGGTGACCTCGCCGGTGCGCGGGGTGGATTCGTCCGCCTCGAGGAACTAGTCGCGACGCCGCCGGACCTGATCCTCGTCACCACCCCGTCGACGTCCCCCGGCGACCAGGGCGAGGCGCTTCTCGCCCATCCCGCCCTCGCCGCGCTCTATCCGCCCGAAAAGCGGATTCTGCTTCCCGAACGACTGACGGTCTGCGGCGGCCCGTCGCTTCCCGCCGCGATCGACTGGCTGGCGTCCGAGGCGCGCCGCGTCGCGGACGGACGATGATCGGTCTCGACCATCTCTGGATGCTGGCACTCGCCCTGGCGATCGACGCGGTTTTCGGCGACCCCGACCTTATCTGGCGGAAATTCCCTCACCCGGTCGTCCTGCTCGGCCGCCAGATCGACTGGCTGGACCGGCACCTCAACCACTCTCGCCGCAAGCCGTGGATCCGGCGCATTGCCGGAGCCATATCCCTCTTCCTGGTCGTTCTCGTCGCGGCGGTGGTCGGTTTCGGCATTGAATACGGTCTCTCGCACATCCCCTACGGCTGGGTCGGCACGGTGCTGGTCGCCTCGATCCTGCTCGCCGGTCGCAGCCTCTATGACCATGTCGCGGCCGTCGCCAGGGCCTTCGAAACCAGCGGCCTTGATGGGGCTCGGAAGACGGTCGCCCGCATCGTCGGCCGCGACCCCCTCGGGCTCGACGAAGCCGGCGTCTGCCGCGCCACCATCGAGTCGATGGCCGAAAACTTCTCCGATGGCGTGGTCGCCCCGGCCTTCTGGTTCCTGCTGCTCGGGCTGCCCGGCCTCGCCGCCTACAAGGCGATCAACACCGCCGACTCGATGATCGGCCATCGCACACCCCGCCACGAGGATTTCGGCTGGGCGGCGGCCCGCGCCGACGACCTCGTCAACCTCGCGCCGAGCCGGCTGGCCGGCGCCCTGATGGCGGTCGCATCGCCGGTCGTCGGCAGCTCGATCGGCCATGCCTTCGCGGTGATGCGGTCCGATGCGCCCAAGCATCGCTCGCCGAATGCCGGCTGGCCGGAGGCGGCGACGGCTGCGGCGCTCGGCCTCGCGCTCGCCGGCCCGAGACGGTATCGCGGCGTCCTTGGCGACGACCCCTATATCAACACCAATGGCAGGAGGCAGGCGACACCCGCCGACATCCGCCGCGGGCTGCGGCAATATCTCGCCGCGTCGGCGATCCTGCTCGTCATCGTCGCGGCCGCAGGCGGACTGGTCGTGGCTCTCGCATGAAGCCTCGCGACGCTGGCCGCATGGTCCGACATTGAGGGTTCCGACGGATCGGCCTAGGTTATGCGGCACCTGATATCTCACGGCAGCGGGGAGGAGCCTGATGGGCCACAGATACAGCAGCATCCTTGAAACGGTTGGACACACGCCGGTCGTCAGGATCAACCACCTGGCACCGCCGGACGTGAACCTTTTCGTCAAGGTCGAGGCCTTCAATCCGCTCGGGTCGGTCAAGGACCGCCTCGCGCTCGGCGTCATCGAAGCGGCGGAACGCGACGGCTCCCTGAAACCGGGCCAGACGGTGATCGAGGCGACCAGCGGCAACACCG
>JAGRKY010000384.1 GCA_020442095.1 Bauldia sp. | reverse complement strand
ATCGGGCGGATCTGGTTGCGCAGGAAGATGATGGCGATGGTCAGCAGGACGACGCTGATGCCGACCATCCATGACAGGAAGGTCAGCGAGTTCGAGGCATAGGTCTGGCTGCGCCTGGCGAAGACGCGCAGGACATGGTCCTCGAGCTGGATGCGCATCTCGATGAGGTTCGAGCGGCCGACGGTGTCGATCCAGAAGGGGCGGCCGACCTGCTTCGACAGCTCGTGGCTGAAATTCTGGTCGAGACTCGAGAAGAAGGGTTTCGGGCCGGCCGGAGGCAGGGGCTCGAGCGGCAGAACGGCGATCCTGAGGTTGAGGCGGTCCTTGGCGATCTTGGTGATCTGGTCGTAGTCGCCATCCTGCGGATAGGTCTCGATGACGTCGATGATCGCGGCGATGTCGGCGACGACGGCCTGGGTCAGCCGTTCGGTGACGAGCTGCCAGTGTTCCTCCATGAAGACGAAGGCGACGACGGTCTGGATGATGACGACCGGCGCGATGATGATGATCAGCGAGCGGGCATAGAGGCCCTTCGGCATGGCGTCGCCGAGCCGCCGGGCGAAACGGCGATAGGCAGCGCGAATGCCGAGCCCGCGGCGCGCGGGCCTGGCGTCCGAGGTCGTCGTCTTGTCCTTCCCGGTGGAAACCGTATCCATGCCTGACAGGCTCTAGAAGGCGATCGTCAGCCGATACCCTATGCCGCGCACGGTTTGAAGATAGAGCGGGTTGGCCGGATCGGCCTCTATTTTCCGGCGGAGGCGATTGATCTGGACGTCGACGGTGCGTTCCCCGGTCGGGCCGCCGCCGGCGACCAGGTCGCCACGCGGCACGGTTTCGCCCGGGGCCGCGGCGAAGATCGCCATGATCTGGCGCTCGCGGTCGGTGAGATGGACGATGTCGGTGCCCTTGCGCAGCTCCATCCGCTCGCGGTTGAAGGTGAAGGGCCCGAAGCGGACGACCTCGATCAGCGGCGTCGCGGCGGGCTGGCCGCGCTTCAGGATGTTGTTGATGCGCAGGAGCAGCTCGCGCGGCTCGAACGGCTTGGCGAGATAGTCGTCGGCGCCGAATTCGAGGCCCTGGATGCGGGCGTCGATCTCGGAGCGGGCGGTCAGCATCAGGATCGGCACATCCATCGTCTCGCGCAGGCTCCGGGTCAGCTCCAGTCCGCTCTCGCCCGGCATCATCACGTCGACGATGAGGAGGTCGAATTCGAGGCCGGCGAGACGCCGCCGGGCGTCGCCGGCATCGCTCGCGGCGGTGACCCGGAAGCCGCGTTCGCCGAGATAGCGGGACAGCAGGTCGCGGATGCGGCTGTCGTCGTCGATGACGAGAAGGTGGGCGGCCGAATCGTCCACCGCGATCTCGCCCGGGTTCGCGGGGGCGCCGGTTTCGTCGCTCATTGGCCGATCAGCCTCGCCACCATGTCGCGCTGATCGCCATCGACGACCTGGCGCAGGAAGAGCTCGGCGCCCTTGCGCTCCTCCGGGGAAAGCGAATCCAGCGCCTCGGCGATCCGCCGCTCCTGCGGGGCCATCAGCCGCAAGGCGAGGGCGCGCCCGGACTCGGTCGGGTAGAGCAGCCGCTGGCGGCGGTCCTGCGGTCCCTGAACCTGCTCGATGAAGCCACCGTCGATCAACTGCTTCAGCACGCGGCCAAGGCTCTGCTTGGTGATGTTGAGGATATCGAGCAGATCGGCGACCCGGATGCCGGGGTGGCGGTTGACGAAATGGACCACGCGGTGATGGGCGCGGCCGAAGCCGTAGGCGGCGAGCACGGTATCGGGATCGGAAATGAAGTCGCGATAGGCGAAGAAGAGGAGCTCGACGAAGGTTATCTCGGGGCGGTCGTCGACCGACAGCGGCTCGGCGATCAGACGACCGGTGCGGCCATGCGGGCGATCCGGCGTCTCGCCGCTCTTCAAAATTACGTCAGCCATGTTGACATATTTTTTCGCACTTGTTACTGAAGCACTCGTTGCCACGAAATAATCGGACGCGACTCCGGTCGGCCGGCTTGCGGTGACGATACCGTCAGCACATTATCGGCGATCGCGGCGCGACGCAAAAAGCTCAAACGGCAGAAACTGCCGGTAGTCGGTGCCAAAGAGGCCGTCTCGCACGGCCGGTTCAGGGAGATGCAACAATGGCCGCTGCGCCTTTCCACGATCGTCCTGGTGTCATCTGGATGAACGGCGAATTCGTTCCGTGGACGGATGCCAAGGTCCATGTGCTGTCACATGGCCTGCATTATGGCAGCGGCGTGTTCGAGGGCGAACGCGCCTATGGCGGCGAGATCTTCAAGCTGCGGGAGCACACCGAGCGGCTTCACCACTCGGCCGAGATCCTCGGATTCGAAATTCCGTGGTCGGTCGAGGAGATCGACCGGGTCTCCAACGAGCTGCTCGTCCGGCAGGGGCACGAGGACGCCTATGTCCGTCCGATCGCCTGGCGCGGCAGCGAGA
>JAGRKY010000383.1 GCA_020442095.1 Bauldia sp. | reverse complement strand
GGGCCGAGGCGGAGCGGCTGTTCGCGGTGCTCCGCGCCATCCGCGATTCCGGGCGCTCGGTGATCTATGTCTCGCACCGGCTCGACGAGGTGATGCATCTCTGCGACCGGGTGACGGTGCTGCGCGATGGTGCGGCGATCGCGACGAAGCTGATCGCCGCGACCTCGCAGAATGACCTGATACGGATGATGATCGGCCGTCAGGTCGACCAGGCCTATCCACACCCGCTTGCCGCGCCGCGGCAGGAAATCGCGCTTGGCGTGCGCGACCTCGCGGGCGACACGGTCGGGCCGCTCAGCTTCGACCTCAGGAAGGGTGAGATCGTCGGCATCGCGGGGCTGGCGGGGGCCGGGCAGAGCGAGGTGCTGAAGCTGCTGATGCGGGCGGAGAAGGTGCGCGGCGGCACGATCCTGATCGACGGCGACGCTGAGTTGCCGGGCGGGCTCGCCGATGCCTGGCGGCGCCGGCTCGCCTATGTGCCGCGCGAGCGGCGCTCGGAGGGGCTGGTGCTGACCCGGGGCATCACCGAGAACATCACGCTCGCCCATCTCGGACGCTTCAGCCATGGCGGTGCCTTCCTCGCGCCCGGCCGGGAAAAGGCGATTGCGATGGCGCGCGGCGAGGAGGTGCGCCTCAAGGCGCGGAGCCTCCGCCAGCCCTGCTACGAGCTCAGCGGCGGCAACCAGCAGAAGGTGGTCTTCGCCCGGGCGCTGTCGGTCGAGCCGAAGGTGCTGCTTCTCGACGAGCCGACCCGGGGCGTCGATGTCGGGGCGAAGTTCGACATCTATTCGCTGATCCGCGAATGGAGCGCGCGGGGAATGGCGGTGCTGATCGCTTCCTCCGACTTTCCCGAGCTGATCGGGATGTGCGACCGGATCATGGTGATGCGGGCGGGCCGGATCGCGACCGTGCTCGCGGCTGAGGGTCTCGGCGAGGAGGAGCTGCTCGGCCAGTGCTACGGCCACGGCGCAGGCGCGGCGGAGGATGTTGTCGCTCCGTCGGTTCGGGAGGCGGCGCATTGACCGGATTGCTCCGCCGCTACGGGACGCTGATCGGTTTCGCGGCGATCATCATCTTCTTCTCGATCAGCCTGCCGGATACCTTCCTCACCGGCCGCAACTGGCTGAATATCAGCCAGCAGGTCAGCATGCTGACGGTGGTCGCCGCAGCGATGACCATCGTCATGGTGATGGGCGATTTCGACCTCAGCGTCGGTTCGATGGCGAGCCTTGCCGGTATCGTCGCAGCCGTGCTTTTCACATTCGGCTTTTCCGTGCCGGCGGCGGTCTCGATGGCGCTGCTGGTCGGATTGGCGGGCGGCGCGATCAACGGGGTGCTGGTCAGCCTGTTCGGCATCCTGCCCTTCATCGCGACGCTGGCGACGCTGACCGTCTTCTCGGGCGCGGCCTTCCTGATCTCGGACGGCAAGACGATCTTCGGCCGCGACATTCCCCAGGCGTTTTCCGGCTTCGCCCGCGAGGGCCTGCCGCTCGGCACGATCGGCGACCAGACGCTGAGCCTGCCCTATCTCACCATCGTCGCGATCGTCGTCGTGGTGCTGGTCTGGGTGCTGCTCGAGCAGACGACCTTCGGCCGCAGGCTTTATGCGATCGGCGGCAACCGCGAGGCGGCGCGGCTCGCCGGGGTCAGGGTCAAGCGGCTCCGGCTGATCGCCTTCGCGCTGACCGGCTTCGGCGCGGCGGCGGCCGGGCTGATGTATGCGAGCCGGGTCGCTTCGGCCAATCCGACGCAAGGATCCGGGCTGATGCTCAACGCCATTGCCGCGGTTTTCCTCGGCATGACGATGAGCGAGGAGGGCGAGCCGCGGGTCCATGCGACGCTGATCGGGGTGCTGATCCTCGGGGTCCTCGACAACGGCCTGACCCAGATGAGCGTCGACAGCTATGTCCGCGATATCCTCGTCGGGGTGATCATTATCGCGGCGGTCGCCTCAAGCTCACTGTGGAAGCGCTTTCGATGAGGTGCTAGGGGTTGGCGCCGGGGGGCAGTCTTTCCATGGCGGATTCGCCGGAGACAGCTCGATGATGCGACTTGCCGCGACGTTCCTTACAGGCTTGCTGCTGCTTGCCGGCCCGGCCATGGCCGAGGAGCAGCCGGCGGCCGAGCCAACGTCTGGCGCGCCAAAGACCGACACGGCGCCGATCACGGATGCCGGATTCGGCCTCGACGACGTCGGCTTCTTCGTCGTCGATCTCAAGGACGGCCGGGTCGTCGCGGAATATAATGCCGACAAACCGTTCATCCCGGCATCGGTCGCCAAGATCGCGACGATCGCGGCGGGCCTGACGATCCTCGGCGGGGACCATACCTTCACCACGACGCTGTTCGCAGACGGCGCGGTCAAGGACGGGGTGCTTTCCGGCTCGCTGATCCTCAAGGGTGGCGGCGATCCCTTCCTCACCGGCGACGATCTTCAGGCGATGGCCAGGGACCTGGCGGCGGCCGGGATCAAGAAGGTCGACGGCGCCTTCGTCTACGATGCGACGGGTACGATCGAGGTCCCGCAGATCAACGCCATGCAGCCGGAAGCGGCCGGCTACAACACCGGCGTCAGCGCGCTTTCCGTCAATTTCAACCGGGTGCGGGTCGACTGGCAGAAGGGCGCCAAGGCGGCCTCGGCGATTGCCGCGGCGGTCAGCGAACACGTGACGCAGCCGGTGGAGACGATCAGCCTGGCATTTGCCGACCAGGACCCGGCCGGACCCTATGTTCGCGTCGGCGTCGCTTCCGAGGACCGCTGGCTGCTGTCGCCGGACCTCGCGGCGAAAGGGCAGGACTGGCTGCCGGTCGGCAACCCGTCGCTGGTCACCGCCGAAGTCTTCAGGGCGCTGGCGGCGGCCGAGGGGATCGCGCTGCCCGAGCCGACTGCGGGTCCGGCGCCGGAGGGCGTGCGGACGGTGGCGGAACACGAGAGCATTCCGCTCACCAACATCGCCCGCGCGGTGCTGCGCTATTCCAACAACCTTTCGGCGGAGCTGATCGGCCTTGCGGCGAGCCATGCCCTGACCGGTCGCAGCCTGTCGCTGGCGGATTCGGCCTCGGCGCTGGCGGCATGGTGGAAGCTGCGCCTGCCCGATGCCGACTGGAACGGGATGGTGCTGGCGAACCATTCCGGACTCTCCTCGGATTCGCGGACGACGCCGCGCCAGATCGTGACCATGCTCGAGGAGGCGGCGAAATCGGCGGGCGGCGCGGATTTCCACGACCTGCTGAAGCCGATCGGCTGGAAAGGGGTGAAGGGCACGGCGCGGATCAAGACCGGGACGATGTCCTACGCACGCGGGCTTGCCGGCTATATCGACACGGCGGCCGGCAACCGGCTCGCCTTCGCGATCTTCTTCAACGACAGGGAGAAACGCGCCGCGCTCGACGCGGCCTTCGATCCGCGCGTCAAGGATATCGACCCGGCGTCGCGGACCTGGCGGAACCGCGCGCTCAAGGTCGAGGAGAAATACACCACCGGCTGGGCGGAAACGTTCTGATCCCCGGCAGGCGGCTGCCTGGACGGTGCGGGCTCAGCGGATCAGCTTGCTCAGCGCCTTGAAAGACGGCGAGGCGGCGGTGCGCAGCCATTCGAACACCACCATCTCGGTGGTGACGACGGAGACGCCGGCCTGGCGGAGGCGATCGAGGGCTATTTCCCGGCTGTCCGGGCGGCGGGAATCGACCGCATCCGCGACGACAAAGACCCCGCCTCCGTTGCCGCGGCGGTCGACGAGATCGAGGGCGGATTGCAGCACGCAGACATGCGACTCGATGCCGGCGACGATCGTCTGCGGCCGGTTCTCCGCCGCGAAGCGGGCCGCGATCGCTTCGTCCCGCAGACAGGAAAAGGTGTTCTTGGCGTAGACGTCCTCGTCGCGCGCCAGGCTCCGTAATTCCGGAATGGTCGGCCCGAGCCCCTTCGGATACTGCTCGGAGACGACGACAGGGACGCCGAGCTCGGTCGCCGCCTTCATCAGGATGGTTGAATTGCGGACGACGCGGTCGCGGTCGTCCATCACCGGCGCGAGCCGGTCCTGGACGTCGACGACCAGCAGAAGCGAAAGGGAGGCATCGACCAGCATCGGGATCATCGCAAACCATGGTAGAAGGGCGTTCCCGACCTTCTAGCACAGGCGACGGGTCAGCGGATTCCGGGGATCGCGGCGGATATCGACCGGGCCGATCGTGCCGGGAATTTGTGCAGCGGGCAGCCTTCGAGGTACGCGGCGCGGCCAAGTTGTCGTACAACCGCGCTGTTTGTCATGATTATGTTGATGAAATTCTGCAACTTAAGTTGGTAAAGTGCGGTAGCCGGGTCTGGCGATCCGACGAGCCTGACGCCGCGACACGGTTGACGGCGATCAAAGAAGGCAATTCGGGATGACGTCATCTTGGCGCTCCACTTTGTCACCCTCGGGAGGTTTCAAACATGCGAAAATATGTGCTTGCTACCGTCGCAGCCGCTGGTCTGGCGATAACGGCGTCCGCCGCTTCCGCGCAGATGAAGGTCGGCGTCTCCTGGAACAACTTCCAGGAAGAGCGGTGGAAAACGGATGAGGCGGCGATCAAGGCGGCTCTCGAAGCCGGCGGCGCCGAGTATATCTCGACCGACGCCCAGTCCTCGGCTTCGAAGCAGCTGACCGACGTCGAGAACCTGATCGCGCAGGGCGCGAATGCGCTCATCGTCCTCGCCCAGGACACGGACGCCATCCAGCCCGCCGTCCAGAAGGCGGTCGACGAAGGCATTCCGGTAATTGCCTATGACCGCCTGGTCGAGAATCCCAACGCCTTCTACATCACCTTCGACAACAAGAAGGTCGGCGTGCTTGAGGCCCAGGCGGTCTTTGATGTCCAGCCGAAGGGCAACTACGTCATCATCAAGGGCAACTCGGCCGATCCGAATTCCGACTTTCTGCGCTCGGGCATCGAGGAAGTCATCGGCGCCTCGGTGAAGAGCGGCGACATCAAGATCGTCGGCGAGAGCTACACCGACAACTGGGATCCGACGAACGCCCAGAAGGAGATGGAGCAGTTCCTGACCGTCAACAACAACAACGTCGACGCGGTCGTTTCCGAGAATGACGGCATGGCCGGCGGTGTCGTCGCGGCGCTCGCCGCCCAGGGCATGGCGGGCCAGGTTCCGGTCTCCGGCCAGGACGGCGACCATGCCGCCCTGAACCGCATTGCTCTCGGCACCCAGACCGTGTCGGTCTGGAAGGACGCCCGCGCGCTCGGCAAGGCCGCCGGCGAAGCGGCCGTGGCTCTCGCCTCCGGCAAGATGATGGACGAGATTCCGGATTCGGTCATGTTTGACGGCGGTCCGAAGGGCGTGAACATGCATTCGCTGTTCCTGACGCCCGTCCCGATCACCAAGGACAACCTTGATGTGGTGATCGATGCCGGGTGGATCTCGAAGGACGAGGTCTGCAAGGGCGTGAAGCCGGGCATGGCGAAGGTCTGCGGATAATCGTGTAAAGTATGCTGGCTGCGTCGCGGAGCGATCCGCGGCGCAGCCAGTGTCTTTGATTGTCGCAGCTACGCATGATGGATCGGCATGACTGAGGTTGTCGGGACTACAGGCCGC
>JAGRKY010000382.1 GCA_020442095.1 Bauldia sp. | reverse complement strand
TGTTGGCGAGGAACTGGTTGCCCAGGCCCTCACCCTTCGAGGCGCCGCGCACCAGCCCGGCAATGTCGACGAAGCTGATCCGCGTCGGCACGATCTGCGCCGACTTGCCGACCCTGGCGATCTGGTCGAGCCGCGGATCGGGCACCGCGACCTCGCCGGTATTCGGTTCGATGGTGCAGAAGGGATAGTTCGCCGCCTGCGCCGCCGCCGTCCGCGTCAGGGCGTTGAAAAGCGTCGATTTGCCGACATTGGGCAGGCCGACGATGCCGCATCTGAAGCCCATTCAGAAGTTACCTTGTCCATTGACTGAAGAAATGCGGCGGCCGGCCGCGCTGCTTCTCACCGTACCGTGGCCGCCGCGTCAAGTACCTGTCTGCCCGGCTTGGTGCTCATTCCGAACGACCGAAGAGCTTCTTCAGCCCGCGGGCGAGCGGACCCTCGTCGGGAGCGTCCTCAGGAGGAGGCGTGGTGGCCGCGTTCGGAGCCGGATTCTTCTCGGGGCTGGCGGCCTTCTTCGCCGGCTTGCCGTCTCCGATCTGCTCGTGAACCCGGTTGGCGAATGTCTGGTCCTTGCCCTCGACAAGCAGCGGGGCATTGTCCGCGATGGCGTCGATCAGGGGATCGAGCCATGCCTGCTCCGCCTTGGCGAAGTCGTGCAGGACGTAGTGCGGAACGGCCTCCTTGACGCCGGGATGGCCGACGCCGATCCGCAAGCGGCGAAAGTCGTTGCTGATCGCGCTGGCGATCGACCGCAGGCCGTTATGCCCGGCCGCGCCGCCACCGGCCTTCATCCGGATCTTGCCGGGCGCGAGGTCGACCTCGTCGTGGATCACGAGAACGTCCTCGGGCTCGAGCTTGTAGAAGCGCATCGCTTCGCTGACCGAGCGTCCGGATTCGTTCATGTAGGTCTGGGGCTTGACCAGCAGGCATTTCTCGCCGGCCAGCGTCGCCTCCGATATCTCGGCCTGGAACTTTCGCCGCCACGGGCCGAACCCGTGACGGCGATGGATCGCATCGACGGCCATGAAACCGACATTGTGCCGGTTGGCGGAATACTGAGACCCAGGATTGCCGAGGCCCACGAGGAGCAGCATGGCAGTCCCTCCCGGGATTGGAGAGGGGCTAGCTGCCCTCGGACTCGCCGCCCTCAGCCGATTCGCTTTCGCCGCCCGCGGCCGCTTCAGCCGCCTGGCGAATCTCTTCCTTGATACCGGCCGGCGCGGCGATGGTGCCGATGGTGAAATCGCGGTCGATCGTCACCTTGACGCCTGGCGGCAGCTGAATCGAGGAGATGTGCAGGGAATCGTTGATATCGAGGCCGGTGAGATCGGCAACGATGTGACTCGGGATGGCGTCCGCGGGACATTCGAGTTCGACGCGGTGACGCACCACGTTGAGCACGCCGCCGCGGCGGATGCCGGGCGAGGCGGCTTCGTTCTCGAAATGCACCGGGATTTCGACCGTCAGGGTCGAACCCGCGGTGATGCGGGCAAAATCGACATGGATAGGCTGGTCGGAAACCGGATCGAGCTGAAAGTCCCTCGGCAGGGTCCGGATCGTCTGGCCGTCGACCTCGATCTCGGCGACGGTGGTCATGAAGCCACCACCGTGGATCTTGAAGTAGATGTCGCGGCCCGACAGGGCAATCGCGATCGGGGGTTCTTTGCCGCCGTAAATGACAGCCGGGATCAAGCCTTGACGACGTACGGCGCGAGCGGCCCCCTTGCCCACCTTTTCGCGTACGGTCGCCGTGAGCTGGTAGTTAGCGCCCATCAGACAACTCCTTCATGTTGGGAAACCCGCCGTTTGACGGGCTTTATCGGCCGCGGTGCCTCCAGGGGTGTCGGCGCGGCCGGCAGCGGTATAGACGATGACAGGTTGCGGCGCAATCCGGGGGGCCGATCAGGCCGCTGGCGTGCCGGACCCGGGGCCGCGACCCTTGATCAGTCGAAGAGGCTCGAGACCGACTTTTCGCTTGCCGTGCGGGCGATCGCCTCGCCGATCAGGTTGGCGATGCTGCACACCCTGATCCGCGATGCCGCCTCGATCGCCGAGGTTGCCTGGATCGAGTCGGTGATCACCAGCTCCTTGAGCTTCGAGGCCATGATCCGGGCGACTGCCCCGCCGGACAGGACACCATGGGTGCAATAGGCGAGGACCGACTTGGCGCCCATTTCCATCAGGACTTCGGCCGCGTTGCAGAGCGTTCCGCCGGAATCGATGATGTCGTCGAAGAGGATGCAGTTGCGGCCTGCGACCTCGCCAATGACGTTCATCACTTCGGCCTCGCCGGGCCTTTCCCGGCGCTTGTCGACGATGGCGAGCGGTGCATCGAGGCGTTTCGCGAGGGCGCGGGCCCGGACGACGCCGCCAACATCCGGCGAAACCACCATCACGTTGCTGGTGTCGTAGTGCTCCTTGACGTCCCGGGTCATCACCGGCACCGAGAAGAGGTTGTCGGTCGGGATGTCGAAGAAGCCCTGGATCTGTCCGGCGTGAAGATCGAGCGTCAGAACGCGGTCGGCGCCGGCACGGGTGATCAGGTTGGCCACCAGCTTGGCCGAGATCGGCGTCCGCGGCCCGGGCTTCCGGTCCTGGCGGGCATAGC
>JAGRKY010000381.1 GCA_020442095.1 Bauldia sp. | reverse complement strand
GAGGATGTCCGGCCGCATGGCGTTCAGCGTCATCGCCGTGTCGATCAGGGTCTCGCCCTTCTTCAGGGCCGAGTTGGCGACCGCCATGTTCATCACGTCGGCGCCGAGCCGCTTTCCGGCGAGCTCGAAGGAGGACTGGGTGCGGGTCGAGGCCTCGAAGAAGAGGTTGATCTGGGTGCGGCCCCTGAGAACCGACTTCTTCTTCTCGATCTGGCGGCTGATCTCGACGGCCTCTTCGGCGAGGTCGAGCAGGCCGACGATCTCGCCGGCCGTCATCCCCTCGATTCCCAATAGATGCCGGCCCGGAAGGGCAATAGCGGTTGGGGGCGGGGGCGCGTTCATTAAAGCCATTCCTATAGGCAGAGTCGCCGCTGCGGGCAAGCTTGGTTCAGGGCATCGTGCTAGTGTAACCACAGAGAATCGCGGCTTGCCGCTGCGGGGGCGGGAGTTTCCATTGAATTCGGCCGTCGGCACGCATGATGTCGTCAACCAGTCGCCGCCTTTGCTCGGCGTCAACCTGTTCGCGTCCGACCCCGCGCTCTCAGCCCTGGTCGAGGGCATGCCCAATGCCGTCCTCGACGAACTGGCTACCCATGGCCAGAGCTGGGGCACGCCGGAGACCTTCGAGCTCGGCCGGATCGCCAATGCCAATCCGCCGCTGCTGAAGGCCTTCGACCCGAATGGCGTGCGGATCGATTCGGTCGAATTCCACCCCGCCTATCACGCGCTGATGCGGCGGAGCATCGCGTCCGGGCTGCATGCCTCGATCTGGGACGCCACCAACGCCGAATCGAACGTCCGTTCGCTCGCCCGCGCCGCCCGCCTGTTCATGACCGCCGAGGCCGAGGCCGGCCATCTCGCCTCGTTGACGATGACCAATGCGGCGGTCGCGGCACTCGCCCATGCGCCGGATATCGTCGGCGAGTGGCTGCCGAAGATCCGCTCCCGGCAATACGATTCCTCGGCGCGGGCGATCCAGGACAAGAAGGGCGTCACCATCGGCGTCGCGCTTGCCGAGAAGCAGGGCGGCAGCGATCTGCTTGCGACGGTCACCCGGGCGGAGGATGTCGGCGACGGCAGCTGGCGGATCACCGGGCACAAGTGGTTCCTCTCCGCGCCGATGAGCGACGCCTTCGTCACGCTCGCCCGGACCCGCGAGGGCGTGTCGTGCTTCCTGGTGCCGCGCATCCTGCCCGGTGGCGGCCGCAATCGCATCCGGCTGATGCGGCTCAAGGACAAGCTCGGCAACCGCTCCAGCGCGACCGCCGAGGCCGAGATCGACGGTGCAACCGGCTGGCTGATCGGCGAGCTTGGCCGGGGCCTCGCCGCGATCCAGGACATGCAGACCCTGATCCGGCTCGATTCGACGGTCGTCTCCGCCGGCCTGATCCGCATCGCCTTCGCCGAGGCCGTCCACCACGCCCGCTATCGCGAGGCCTTCGGCGAGCTGCTCCTCGAACAGCCACTGATGAACCGGGTGCTCGCCGACATGGGGCTCGACGTCGTCGCCGCGGCGGCGCTCGCCTTCCGTCTCGCCGAATCCTACGACCGCGCCGCCAACGACCCGGCCGAGGCCGCTTTCGCGCGGCTGATGACGCCGGCCGCCAAATACTGGGTTTCGAAGGTCGCCCCGGCGCTGATCGCGGAGGCCATGGAGTGCCTCGGCGGCAACGGCTACATCGAAGAAAGCAAGCTGCCGCGCATCTATCGCGAGGCGCCTTTCCACGCGATCTGGGAGGGGCCGGGCAACATCGCGTGCCTCGAGGTAATGGGGGTGATGCGCAAGTCCTCCGAGCCGCTCGAGGCCGTGCTCGCCAATATCGAGGACGCGCTCGGCGGCACCGCCAAGTCGACGCTCAACGTGCTCCGGGCCGCGGCCGCGGTGGCGCTCGCCGACGAGGGCTCGGCCCGCATCCTCACCGAGCAGCTTGC
>JAGRKY010000380.1 GCA_020442095.1 Bauldia sp. | reverse complement strand
TTCGACACGTCGTCCACGCCGCCGGTTATTCCCTGGCCGGATTCAGGCATCTTTTCCAGCACGAGCTGGCCGCGCGCATCGAGGTCGCGGCCGGTCTGCTTTCAGTCGTCTGGCTGATCATACTCGGCCGACCGGTACGGGACTATGTCATTCTCGCGATCATTTTCTGCATCCTGATCAGCGTCGAGGCGCTGAATACGGCGGTCGAGCGGATCGTCGACCGGCTGTCGCCGGAGCTGTCCGATTTCGGCAAGGCCGCCAAGGACCTCGGATCGGCGGCGGTTTTCGGCATGCTGGCAGCGGCCGGTATATTCCTGCTCGCGGTGACCGCCGACACCCTGGGCCTGATCGCCTTTTGAACCGGGCGATGCCCGCATCCGGGCGTGGACTTCGCCGCGGCGCGGTCCTATAGGTCGCCGCGGCCCCCCATATCGAAAGCCGAATGGACCAGAAGAAGAAATCCCGTGTCGTCGTCGCTGCGGCAACCTGTCGCCGCCCGCGGATGCTCGCCCGGCTGCTCGAATCCTTCGAGACGCTGCGCCGGCCCGACGATGTCGAGGTGATCTTCCTGGTCATCGACAATGCGCCGGAACTGCCGGTCCGCGACGTCGTCGAGGCGTGGCGGAAGAAGACCGGCCTCGACGCCCGCTACGTGCTGGAGCGCGAGGCGGGCATTCCCTTCGCGCGCAACCGCGGAGTCGACGAGGCGCTCGCCTATGGCGCGGACCTTCTGGCCTATGTCGACGACGACGAGACCGTCGACCCGGAATGGCTGGCGGCGATCGTCGCCCACCAGCGCCGGGAGGGATCGAATTTCGTCGGTGGTCCGGTCCGTTGCGTTGAGCCGGAGGAGACGACCTGGCTCGACCGCTACGTCTTCACCGGCATTCGCCGCCGCTACGAGCGCAAGGAAGCGAAGAATGCCCGCCGCCGGCGCAAGGGGACCGACGGCGGCGTCACCATGATCACCAACAACTGGCTCGCCGACCTCGCCTGGATGAAGGCGAACGACGTCCGCTTCGATATCGGCCTGCGCTACTCGGGCGGCTCCGATACGGCGCTCTATCACGCCGCCAAGCGCCTCGGCGCGACGTCCTCCTGGTGCCCGGAGGCGATCGTCTACGAGACCGTGCCGAAGGACCGGATCGGCGTCGGCTACCAGTTCCGCCGCGCCCGCGACCAGGCGGCGACCAGCTTCTGGCGGAAGGCGGCGCGCGAACGGCGCAGCCTCCCGGTCAACATTGCGACCGCCTTCGGCAAGACGGTGCTCGGCACCTTCCTGGTCGTGGTCTCGCCGCTGACCATGGGCAGGACCCTCGTCGACGGCACCCGGCTGATCGGCTACGGCGTCGGGTATACGCTGGCGATGGCCGGCCGCCGCTCGCGCCACTACGAAGTGCTTCAGGGCGAATAGGGCGGGGCGTCAGCCGCTGCCTTCGTGGAAGTGGTCGTAGATCGCCCGCGCGGTCTGCTCGGAAATCCCCTGCACGGTGAGAAGGTCCTCGACGCTTGCGCGGCTCACCGCCTTGGCGGTGCCGAAGTGATGGAGGAGGGCGCGCTTGCGGGTCGGGCCGACGCCGGCGACCTCGTCGAGCGGGTTGCGCGCCATCTCGATCCTGCGGCGGGTGCGATGCGAGCCGATGGCGAAGCGATGGGCTTCGTCGCGGAGCCGCTGGACGAAATAGAGCACCGGATCGCGCGGCTGCAGCATGAAGGGCTCGCGGCCGGGGACGAAGAAGGTCTCGCGTCCCGCGTCGCGGTCCGGCCCCTTGGCGACGCCGATGACCGGCAGGTCCGATATCCCGAGCTCCTCCAGCGTCTCGAGCGCCGCAGCGAGCTGGCCGCGTCCGCCGTCGATGACGACAAGGTCCGGCCACGGCCCGAGCGTCTCCGGGTCGCGCTCCTCGTCGCGCGGGCCGGCTTCCTTGAGGAGGCGCGAGAAGCGGCGGGTCAGCACCTCGCGCATCATGCCGTAGTCGTCGCCGGGGGTGATGTCCTCGGAGCGGATGTTGAACTTGCGATAGTGACTCTTGGCGAAGCCGTCCGGCCCGGCGACGATCATCGCGCCGACCGGGTTGGTGCCCATGATGTGGCTGTTGTCGTAGACCTCGATGCGGCCCGGCGGGCCGGCGAGGCCGAGGCAGTCGGCAAGGCCGCCGAGCAGCGCCTTCTGCGACGCGGATTCGGCAAGCTCGCGGCCGAGCGCCTCGCGGGCATTGTCGAGCGCGTGCTGGACGAGGTCCTTCTTCTCGCCCCGCTGCGGGCGGAGGACCGATACCTTCATGCCGCTCTTCTCGGTGAGCGCCTCGGCGAGCAGCGCCTGTTCCTCGACCTCATGGGAGAGCAGGATCAGCTTCGGCACCGGCTTGTCGTCGTAGAACTGGGCGAGGAAGGCGCCGAGCACCGCCGCCGCGTCGAGGTCCTTGTCGGCGCGGGGGAAATAGGCGCGGTTGCCCCAGTTCTGGCCGGTGCG
>JAGRKY010000379.1 GCA_020442095.1 Bauldia sp. | reverse complement strand
GCGACACCTCGACCTCCGACACGCTGCTGATCTTCGCCACCGGCCAGGTCGCCGGTGCCAAGCCGATCACCTCGACCCGCGACCGCCGGCTCGCCGGTTTCCGCGAGGCGCTGGATTCGCTCCTCCTCGACCTCGCCCACCAGGTGGTCCGCGACGGCGAGGGAGCGCGGAAATTCGTCGAGGTCCGGGTCGAACGGGCAACGTCGAAGCCTTCGGCCAAGCGGATCGCGCTGGCGATCGCCAATTCGCCGCTGGTCAAGACGGCGCTTGCCGGCGAGGACGCCAACTGGGGCCGCATCGTCATGGCGGTCGGCAAGGCGGGCGAGCCGGCCGACCGCGACAGGCTGGCGATCTGGTTCGGCGATATCCGCGTCGCGCTGCATGGCGAGCGGGACCCGGATTATTCGGAAGCCGTCGCCGCCGCCTATATGAAGAGCCAGGACATCGTCATCACCGTCGATATCGGTCTCGGCAAGGCGAGCGACCGGGTGTGGACCTGCGACCTCACCAAGGAATACGTCGCGATCAACGGCGACTACCGGTCGTGAGCCTCGAGGGCGTGCGTGCTTCGAGGCTCGGGCTGCGCCCTCGCACCTCAGCATGGCGGCGTGGGCATATCCTCGCCATCCTTAGGCGCTCCGCGCAGCGGAGACTCGAAGGACGCATTCACCTTTGGTCCGTCGCCGCGAACGGACAGCGTCGATGACCCTCGTCCTCGTCGTCGCCTGCGCGCTGGTCGATGCCGACAACCGGGTGCTGATTACCCAGCGGCCGGAAGGCAAGGCGATGGCGGGCCTGTGGGAATTTCCCGGCGGCAAGGTCGAGGCGGGCGAGACGCCGGAGGCGGCGCTCGTCCGGGAGCTCAGGGAAGAGCTCGCCATCGATACCCAGGCGGCCTGCCTCGCGCCGCTGACCTTCGCCAGCCACGGCTATGAGACGTTCCACCTGCTGATGCCGCTCTATGTCTGCCGGCGCTGGCAGGGGACGGTGCGGCCGCTCGAGGGCCAGGCGGTGAAATGGGTCGCGGCGCGGAAGCTCCGCGACTATCCGATGCCGCCCGCCGACGCCCCGCTGATCGCACCGTTAATCGAACTTTTATAGATTTTATCGATACTTGGTCCTGCGCACACCACCCCCGAACAGGCAGCAGGCCCGATGGCATCCGACCTCGGCAGGACCATTCTTCTTTTGCCCGAAAACGACACGGCGGCCGAGCGGCCGACCCATCTCCAGGCGGCGGCCTACCTGCCGATCAGCGTTGCCCTTTTCGGCATCGCCGTGATTCTCGTCGGCGGCCTGTCGGTGACGACGCCGTCGGTGGCCAAGAAGCACGACCTCGACCCGATCGCGACGGGCTCGATCGTCCAGATCCCGGCCAACTAGCCGTCAGCCGCCCGGCTTCTCGCCGGACGGCATCTCCGGCACACCGAGAGCATCCGCAAGCCGCGTCCGGGCCGAGCCCGGCCTCAGCGGTTTCTGCTGGCTCTCGTGCGGCACCCAGCCCGACAGCCAGACGAGATCGAAGGTCGCGCGGACGCGGCCGTCGGGATCGGCGAAGCGCTCCGCATAGACCTCGGCGGCACGCAGCAGGACCGCGCGGGCAAGCGGCCGGCGCGAGCGCTCGACGAGTGCGTTGGTGGCGCCCATGGCGCGCAGATCGCGCATCAGATCGAACATGGTGG
>JAGRKY010000378.1 GCA_020442095.1 Bauldia sp. | reverse complement strand
GGCGTGGTGAGCCACGTCCTCGATTGAGCCTTTCCAATTCCCGAGCCCGAGGATCCGTCCCCAGCGGATGACCGAATTCGTCGCAACCCTGATCGCCCCGCCCGGCAGCGATGCCGCGCTGGAAGCCGCGCTCACCGCCCTGACGGCCGCTATCCCCGCCGCCCGGACGACATGGCTCGGCGAGGGAGAGGCCGTCGACATCGCCTTCGAGGCCGGCGACGCGCCGCCTCTCGCCCGGCTGGTCCAGGCGCTGCCGGTCGACCTCGTCGTCCAGCCCGCCGCCCATCGTCGCAAGCGGCTCCTGGTCGCCGACATGGATTCGACTATGATCGCCCAGGAATGCATCGACGAACTGGCTGATTATGCCGGCTTCCGGGCGGAGGTCGCCTCGCTCACCGAGCGCGCCATGGCCGGCGAGATCGCCTTCGCCCCCGCCCTCCACGAACGCGCTGCCCTCCTCACCGGCCTGACCCTGGAGACCCTCGCCGAGGTCCTCGCCACGCGGATCACCACCATGGCCGGCGCCCGCACCCTCGTCGCGACGATGCGGGCCCATGGCGCGGCGACCGTCCTCGTCTCCGGCGGCTTCACCGATTTCGCCGAGCCGGTGGGACGGCTGATCGGTTTCGACCGGGTCAAGGCCAACCGGCTGCTCGTCGCGGACGGCCGCCTGACCGGCAAGGTCGGCGAGCCGGTGGTCGGGCCGGACGCCAAGCGCGAGACGCTGGAGGAGGAAGCGGCCCGGCTCGCCATCCCCCGCGAGGAGACCCTTGCGGTCGGCGACGGCGCCAACGACATCGCCATGGTCGAGGCGGCGGGGCTCGGCGTCGCCTACCACGCCAAGCCGAAGCTCGCCGCGATCGCCGATGCGCGCATCGATCACGCCGACCTGACGGCGCTGCTCTACATGCAGGGCTACCGGCGCAGCGACTTCGTCGTCTGACCCGGTACTCCGGGAGGCTTCGCCCCGGGATCGGGCGGGATCGTGACCCCGCCCCGCTTCGTGACTATTCGAGCGTCACGGCGACGAAGCGCAGGTCGCCGTTCTTGTTGGCAAGCAGCAGCAGCGCCGACTTCCGGCCATCGGTCTTGAGCTGCTTGATGCGCTCGTCGATCGCCTCCGGCGAGTCCACCGGCTCCTGCGAGATCTCGATGATGACGTCGCCGGCCTGCACCCGCTTTTCGGCGGCGGGGCTGCCTTCGGTCACATCGGTCACCACCACGCCGTTGATTTCCTCCTTGATGCCGAATTTCTCGCGAAGCGTCGGCGACAGGTCGGAAAGCGTCAGCCCGAGGGGCCCGGCGACCACCGCCGGCTCCTCGGTCTCGGGCGGCTGGTCGGTTTCGAGCGTCGCGACGTCCTCCGCCTCGGCTTCCTCGAGATGGCCAAGCTTGACCTTGAGCGTTTCCTCGGCGCCCTTGCGGATGACCACGACCTCGACTTCCTTGCCGACCGGCTCGTCGGCGACCATCCGCGGCAGCTCGTGCATCGCCGAAACCGGACGACCGTCGAACTTGACGATGACGTCGCCCGGCGCGATGCCGGCCTCGGCCGCCGGGCCGGCATCCGTAACGCCGGCGACCAGCGCGCCGACCGCGTCGTCCATCGCCAGCCCTTCGGCGATCTCGTCGGTCACTTCCTGGATACGCACCCCGAGCCAGCCGCGGCGGGTCTCGCCGAAGTCGCGGAGCTGCTGGATGACGTTGATCGCGGTGCTCGACGGCACGGCGAAACCGATGCCGATCGAGCCGCCGGTCGGCGAGATGATGGCGGTGTTGATGCCGATCACCTGGCCGTCCATGTTGAACAGCGGCCCGCCGGA
>JAGRKY010000377.1 GCA_020442095.1 Bauldia sp. | reverse complement strand
GCCTCCTGCAGCCTGATCGTCGGCGATCGAAATCCACGCATCGGCGATCGCGTCTATCGCCGCCGCCAACGCGGTGTGGCCACCCGCGATCATGTGCGCCGGAGCTCGAGCGATAATCGCATCGCGAACGGCGGCCCGCACCGCTGGATTGTCCTTGAAGGCGGTGACAGCGGTCTCGGGTGTCAGCGCAGGATCGACGTGGCGCGCGGCCGTGACGACGACAGCCGCAAGAGCGCGGTCCAGCGCCCGGGCGGCCCAGGGCGTCACGCTGGTAGCCTCGACGGATCGATAGAAGGTTCGGTGGAACTGACCGAATTGCTCGAAGTGCATGCGGTCGCGGGGCTTGTGCAGATTCAAGACCGCGACGACCAATCCCGGGCGCGACGGGTCGCGTCCAACGCGGCTGGTGGCCTGGATGTATTCAGCGGCCGTCTTCGGTTGCCCCTGGACGATCATGAGACCAAGACGTGTGATATCGAGGCCGACTGAGATCATGTTGGTGGCCAGGGCGACATCCACCGGCTCCGCGCCGTTATCGAAGCGTGTTTCGAGCCGTTGCTTGGCTTTGGCGACCTCGTCCGTCGACACGCGCGACGTCAGCTCCAGAGGCTCCTTGATGGGCCTATCCGCAAACGGATTTCCGAGCGGATCGACCCGATGCCGCTGCGTCCCGTAGCGGGCCGTTCGATCCCGAACCTCATCTTCGACGATCCGGCGCGCTCCGCCGAGCTCCCGCAGGGCGTTGAAATAGCAGACCGCCGTCATGTACGGGTCGGCGGGATTTGCGCTTCCGCCGATGGCGGCGGCGCTGGCGGCAAACTCAGACTGCGCCGCCGCCAGCAGGGTCGTGAGGGACCGCAGGAAGACGAGCTTCGGTCCACGCCCCTGGGCGGCGATGCCCATGTACATCCGGGCCGGGTCCTTCGTTGCCGGCACAGTCCGGGCGAAAAAGCTGTCGGTGCGATCGACGCCGGGCGGCGGAAAGATGCTTGTGGTCTGGCGATCGAACAGGGCCTCGATCTGGTCCGTGGCCCGCCGCACCGTCGCAGTCGAAGCGACGATCTTCGGCCGCACGACGCGCTCCTCGTATTGACGGGACGCCAACTGGTCGATCGCCGCTTCATAGAGTCCCGCGACCGTTCCGAGCGGACCGGAAATGAGGTGCAGCTCGTCCTGAATGATGAGGTCGGGCGGATCGAGCGACCAGCCGTTGCCCAAGGGTCGCCCCTCGCCTGGCTCAGCCGCGCCGTAGAAACCGACGCCGTCCGCGAAGCGATCGACATGACCGAAGAAGGCGCCAGTCTCGCCGACCCAGGGCAACGCCGCGAACTTGTCCACCGTCGCGATCAGGAACGCGGGCAGGCGCCGATAGATCGGCTCGTCCACCGTGAGGACCGGCAGCGGCCGGTTGCCGCTGAAGTCGCAATTCGTATTGGCGCAACGGATCTCGAGGTTGGTCGGCGCGTGCTCGTTGGGCATGCAGGCGAAGGACGACGGCGTGAATTCCGTGCCGCACCATGGACATGCCTTGAGCGGCGCCGGCGCGCGCTTGTCGCGACCGTTCCGGAAACGCCGCACCCGACCGACGGCTGTGGTTTCGTCCGACTTGCCGCGGCCCCCGAGCTTGTTGGGTGACGCATCCGAACCGACCCACAAGCCGATCTCGATCGGCCAATCGCCGAGCAAGCGGCGGCTTTGCTCGTCGGTGTTCGCGGGATCGGTCCGCATCAACTCGAGGGCGCACACCACGCCGGCGGCACGAGTCAACTGATCGAGCGTGAGCAGCCGCAGCGTGTAGCGCATGATGACGGCCACACCGGCTCCAAGCACGCCCGAGCTCGTCAGTCGCCGCCAGGCGATGACGAAAGCGGCCAGACCGAGATAGGCCTCCGTCTTGCCGCCGCCCGTGGGGAAGAAGAGGAGATCGGCGATCTCCCGGTCAGGATGAGCCCGCTCGGCCAGCCCCGAGACGTTGAGCAGGATGAAGGCAAGCTGGAAAGGCCGCCATTGCGGCGCCGGCAAAGACTGTGGATCGCCGGCAGCACCCGCCATTCGCCGGCGAGCAGCCATGGCGACGGCCAGGTTCATGAAGCGGAACGCCGTCCGGGCCTTCGTGTTCTGCGCCAGGAGTTGGATCCCATCGGCAATTCGGTTCTTCGCCGTCTCCATCTCGGCGATCAGGCGCTCGCCCGTTTCCCGGCGGCGCGGGGGCAAGGAAGCCAGCTTCTGGCGTTCCGCATCGATCCAGAGCCCGTAAAGCTTGGGAAGCTCGTCGAGGGCCTGCACCAGCGCCGCGCCGCCGGCATCGGCGGCTTGCGCCAACGCTTCCATGCCGAACGTCACCCGCGCCTTCAGCCCCGCGTCTTCGTTAGGCGCGACACGCTCCACCTCTGCTGTCGGTAGCGGATCGGTCCAGACGCGCGTGACGGGACCATTCCCATCCTCGTTCATTTCCCAGCCGGCAGCCGCGTTGCGCCCCACCGCCCATTCGAGCACGTCGCGGTAGTGAAGGTCCGCGACCCGCAGATCCCAATCCTGCGCGCGGTATCCCGACAGGTCGCGACGCGGCCGGAAGCCCTCCTCGCAATGGAGTTCGAGCCGCGCCTGAAAGGCGTAGCTGACGTCCGAGTAGAACCGATGCACCGTCGCGCGGCGATTGACCAAGAACACGGTCAGCGCCCGAACCTGCTCGGTGTGCCCTTCCGGGGTCTCGTAGCTGAACAGGCGGGAGTGCGTCTCCAACGTCAGCCCGCCGCCGCGACGCTGCTCGGCAGCGCTTTCGGGGACGAGCACGGGTTCGCCTCGGCCTTCCCGAATTTGCAGCCGGACGGTCCGCTGCTTCGGCATGCGCACCCAGTCCACCATCGGCCTCGTCGCACGCTTCGGCTTCCCGTCCTCCCCGATCTCCTCGGGAAGAGGCTCCGGCAGCAGGATCGTTTCCGGCAGAGCGGGCTCCGTCCGGTAGTCGCCCCAGGAAACGCGAGCCTCGATCTCCTTGATGTCGGGCGAGAGCAGCACCGTCAGTCCTACGGACGATGGCAGAAACCGGCGCCTGGTATTCGGCGTCTCCGGCTCCTCGTTGTCGCCGGCGGCGCCTCCGGCTCCATCGGTGTCGGATTCCTCGACGTCGATCTCCATCTCCTCCTGGGCCGATGGATCGTCGTCCTCATCCTCTCCTTCCAGGCCAAGCGGGTCTTCGGCCGGCGCGAGGAAGCCGGTGAGATACCAGCGCGAGGGGCTCTCGTTCAGCCGCTCGGTCGCAAGATCGGCATCCTGCGGTCCGGGGCCGATGAGGTCGCGGCGGAACAGCTCGACGAGGTTGGCGCGAATATCGACAGAGCTTGTCATGTCCGGCCCGCTCCTTCCGAAAGAACGAGCTCGCCGAGGGTCTTGTCCAGCCACTTGCTCGTGTAAGCCAGCTTCAGGGGTTCCTTCGGCCGGTATCCTGCGTCGTCGAGAAGCCGCTCCAGCGCGACGAGTCGGTCGCGATGGCCGAGCCGGACGCCGAAGCGCAGGCTGGCCTTGTCCGGCCCGCACAGGATCCAGCCATCGGTCCGCGTCAACGCATGCGCCCAGAGCGAGCGTTCGCCGATGTCCAGCGCGATGTCGGCCGCTCTGACGACCGCCGCCGCGATCTCGCTGTCTCCAGGCGCGTGAACCGCCTTCAGCGACGCGCGCAAGGCCTTCGCATCGATCTGCTGCTCCGCCCGCCGCCGCTGGAATCCCGTCTGCGTCTCGGTCACGCAGTCCTCCACCGTCTCGACCGGATAACCACCCGCGAGCGCCGCCCACGAGCCGATGCGGTGGGATTCGAGAATGACGTTCGTGTCGACCAGAACCGGCCCCCGATGTCGCGCCATGGCCGCCTCATAGCTCGGCCGGGGGCTCGACCCCGTG
>JAGRKY010000376.1 GCA_020442095.1 Bauldia sp. | reverse complement strand
AAGCCGTTGAGCGGCGGCAGCGCGGATATCGCCACGCAGCCGACGAGGAAGACGATGCTGGTCTGCGGCATGCGGCGGATCAGCCCGCCGAGCGCATCCATCCGCCGTTCGCCGGTCGCGGTGAGGACCGCGCCGGCGCCGAAGAAGAGCAGGCTCTTGAACAGCGCGTGGTTGACCGCGTGGAAGAGCGCCGCGGTCATCGCCAGGGCCGCTGCGGCAGGAAAGCCGCTCGCCGAAAAGGCAAGCGCCAGCCCGAGGCCTACGAAGATGACGCCGATATTCTCGATCGTCGAATAGGCGAGGACGCGCTTCATGTCCTCCTGCATTGAGGCGTAGAGCACGCCGAGCACCGCGGTGCAGCCGCCGACGACGAGCAGCGGCACGCTCCACCACCATTCGATCGGGCCGACCAGATCGAAGACGATCCGGATGAAGGCGTAGATCGCGACCTTGGTCATCACGCCGCTCATCAGCGCGGAAACGTGGCTCGGCGCCGCGGGATGGGCGAGCGGCAGCCAGACATGGAGCGGCACCAGCCCCGCCTTCGAGCCCGCCCCGATCAGCGCAAGCGTCAGGACCAGCGCGGCGGTCACCGGCGTCAGGGCCTCGCCGCCGCGCATCGCGGCGAAGGCGTAGCTGCCCTGGGCGCCGGCAAGCAGCCCGAAGGCGAGCAGCAGGCAGAAGGTCCCGAACGCCGCCATGATCAGGTAGACGTATCCGGACCGCGCGTTGTCGCCTTCCCGGTGGTGCGCCATCACCAGCGCCCACGATGCGAGCGACATGAATTCCCAGGAGACCAGGAAGGTGAAGGCGTCGTCAGCGAGGATGACGAGCGTCATTCCGGCGATGAAGGCGGGAAAGAAGGGCAGCACCCGCCCGGGCGATTCCTCATGCCGGCCGTAGCCGATCCCGTAGACGCTCGCGGCGAGCCCGCCCGCGCCGATGATCGCCAGGAACAGCGACGACAACGCGTCGAGCCGGAAATGGACGCCGATCCAGGGCAGTCCGAGCGGCACTGTCTGGCTGACCGGCTCCGCCCCGGACACGAGGTGCGCGAGCGCATAGGCCAGGAGCACCGCGGTAATCGCGGCCGACAGGACGTAGACGACAGCTGACATGCGCGGCGAGCGACCTGCCGGGATCGAGACCAGGCCGAGAACGAGCAACCCGACGACCGACAGCAGGGGGATAGTCATGCCTTGAGGCGCACTCCCCGTCCGCCATCCGCGCTTGCCGCGCCAACTGCGATCAGTTCGATACCGGCGGCATCAAGCGCGGAAATCAGCTTCATCAGCGAATCGACATTGCCCCGGATCACGCCGTCGCTGGCTTCCATCCGCTGGATCGTCGGTACCGACAGGCCGGCGAGCTCGGCGATCTGGCGCTGGTCGAGACCGGCGAGCGCCCGGGCAGCCCGAAGCTGAGCGGCAGTTATCATGTATCAGACATCAGTTATTATGATCAGATATGATTATCCATGCATATCACACGAAATTTGGGGCCTGCAAGCCGGTGTCCGGGCGCTGCCCCGCCGGGCTACCTGACGGACTGCCGGCCGATAGACTGGAACGGACTTGGACCGCCGCGTTGGCGGCGATAGGGTGTCCGCCCACGACGTCGGAGACCGCACGGCCGTCGTGACAAGGGGGGCGGCGTGCTGGCATGCCGGAGGAGCGGTTCGGGGGAGGACTATCCTTGGAAGACTACGGCTCCTACGACGCGCTCGGGCTTGCCGCGCTCGTCAAGTCCGGCGAGGTGACGCCGCTTGAACTGGTCGACGAGGCCATCCGGCGGATCGAGGCGGTCAATCCGCTTCTCAACGCCGTGATCTACAAGAACTTCGACGATGCCAGGCGTCGGGCGGCCGAAGGCGTGCCGGACGGTCCGTTCCAGGGCGTCCCCTATATGATCAAGGAACTGGCGACGATGTGGGAGGGCGTGCCCCAGACCAACAGCTGTCGCTATTTCAAGGATTTCGTCGCCCCGGTCGATTCGGAGATCAGCGCCCGCCTCAAGCGTGCGGGCGTCATCCTGGTCGGCAGCACCAACGCGCCGGAATTCGGCTGGGCGCTGACCACCGAGCCGGAGATGTATGGCCGCACCAACAATCCCTGGGCGGAAGGGATCTCCCCCGGCGGCTCCAGTGGCGGCTCGGCCGCCGCCGTTGCCGCCCGCATCCTGCCGATAGCCGAGGCGAGCGACGCCGCCGGCTCGATCCGCGGTCCCGCCTCGCAGTGCGGGCTTGTCGGGCTGAAGCCGTCGCGTGGCCGCTCGACGCTTGCCCCGATGCAGGCCGATTTCTTCTACGGCGCCGCCCATTTCCTCTGCGTCTCGCGGACAGTCCGCGATACCGCCGCCTTTCTCGACGTCACCTCCGGCGAGCTTCCCGGGGACCCCTACAACACGCCGTCGCCGGAACGTCCGTGGCTGGAGGAGGTCGGCCAGGAGCCCGGGCGTCTCCGCATTGGCTTCACCACCGCCGATCCGCATGGCCGCCCCGTCCATGGGGAGATCGCGACCGCGGTCCGCAACACCGCGCGCCTCCTCGAAAGCCTCGGCCATGACGTCGAGGAACATGACATGACGATCGACGCCGATGCCGCCTGGCGGACCTATAACCGCATCACCGCAGTCCAGACGGCGATGGTCTTCGATGGCGTGGCCCAGTTCATCGGCCACACGGTGACGCCGGACGAAACATCGCCGACCATGTACGCCATCATCGAGCGCGGCCGTTCATTGAGCGGCGTCGAGCATTCCAACGATGTCGAGCAGCAGCGGCTCCATTCGCGTGCGATCGCCGGCGACCTTGCCGCCTATGACGTCTTCCTCGCGCCGACGCTCACCCATCCGCCGCGGCCCTTCGGCTTCTGGGACATGTCGGAGCCCGACATCGACGCCTATAACGCCAAGTGGACCGATGCGGTCTACCTCTATCTCTTCAACATCTCCGGGCAGCCGGCGATGTCGGTGCCGATGCACTGGACGGCGGACGGCCTGCCTGTGGGCGTCCAGCTCGTTGGTCGCCCGACCGACGAGGCGACGCTCATCCGGGTCGCCGTCCAGCTCGAGGCGGCGCAGCCATGGATCGATCGGCTGCCGCCAATCTGCGCGAGTTAGACGAAGATACGTGCCGCGCCGGGATCCCTGCGGCGCACGAAGGAAAAACACCTGTAAAAACTTGAAGAATCAAGGAGTTGAAGAAAAATGGCCGAAATGAAGAAGGTCGCGATGGTCACCGGTGCCGGTAGCGGAGTCGGCAAGGCGACGGTTCTGGCGCTTGCCGGCGAAGGCTATGCCTGCGTGCTCGCCGGCCGGCGCATGGAGCCGATCGAAGCGGTCGCCGCGGAGATCACCGGAAACGGCGGCGAAGCCATCGCCGTGTCGGCGGATGTCGGCGACCCGGCGTCGGTCGATGCGCTCTTCGCCCGGGCGAAGGAAGCCTATGGGCGTCTCGACGTGATCTTCAACAATGCCGGGATCAACGTCGCCGCGACCCCGCTTGAGGATCTCGCCTTCAGCGACTGGCAGGCCGTCGTTGCAGCCAATCTCACGGGCGTCTTCCTGTGCGCGCAGGGAGCTTACCGGATGATGAAGGAGCAGGACCCGCAGGGCGGCCGGATCATCAACAACGGCTCGATCTCGGCGCACACGCCGCGGCCCCACGCCATCGCCTATAACGCGACCAAGCATGGCGTCACCGGCATCACCAAGTCAGTTGCCCTGGAGGGACGGCCCTACAATATCGCTTGCGGTCAGATCGACATCGGCAATGCGGCCACCGACATGACCCAGAAGATGAGCGGCGGCGTTCTCCAGGCCAACGGCGCGCTCGCTGCGGAACCGCGGATGAATGTTAACGCCGTGGCCGATGCCATCGTCTACATGGCGGGCCTTCCGCTCGACGCAAACGTCCTCACCATGACCGTGATGGCGACGAACATGCCCTATGTCGGACGCGGTTAACCCTTCCGACAGGACAATTTGCCGCCCGCACCCTCGATTTTGCACTTGCCGCAGGATAGCCACATTGCCTAATCTTAATCTGTCTTAAGGCGCGGTAACGTCCGTTAGCCATTCGTGAATAGTTCGGGGGTCGGGGGTTCATGGGGCAGCAAATGCCGGCGCGCTTGAGGCGCCCCGCAATCCTGCTAGGCCTGCTTTTCGCCTCCGGGCTGTTTGCCGTTTCACCCAGTCGCTGGGCTCATTCCGAGCGGGCGCTTCCCGATACGACGGATGTCGCGTCGGGCTTCCGCCACGCCGTGACGCGCGCCATCAAGGCCGATATCGGGGACCTCTCGACGCTTCAGGTCTTCGACCGCCGCTGGTCCGCGGAAGAGGATATGGTCGCCCGTCACGAATCGGAGCCGGAAAATATTCCGGCGACGGTGGGTGAGCGCCTGGCTTTCGCGCCTTCCGACGAGATACCGGTCGTCAATTTCGCGGCCGCCGACCCGATCGATGCCAAGATGGCCCCTTTCAGGGCGGTGATGTCCGATCCCGAAGAGGCTCTTCCGATTCTCGAGCGCGGCCTGTCGGTCGGTCCGCTGGAACTCGCCGCGATCTCGTTCCGCGAGCAGAAATGTCTTGCCGACGCGGTCTATTTCGAGGCCCGCGGGGAATCCCGCGAGGGCCAGATCGCGGTCGCGCAGGTGATCCTCAATCGTGTCGAGAGCACCTATTATCCGAACACGATCTGCGGCGTCGTCTACCAGAACCAGGACAAGCTCAATCGCTGCCAGTTCTCCTTCGCCTGTGACGGCAAGGCGGAACGCGTCGCCGACCGGGCCGCCTGGCGGCGGGCCGTCGATGTTGCGCGCAGCGTGCTCCTCAGCGGCGGCAAGGTGCGGATCGCGGCGGTCGGCGGGGCCACCCATTACCACGCCACCTCGGTCCACCCGGTCTGGGCCGGCGAAATGCGGCGGGTCGACGTCATCGGCAGCCACGTCTTCTACGAGCGCCGCAGCTCGCGGGGCTGACCGTCCGGGGGCAGTCCCCCGACCCGATATTCTGCAACTCAGCATCTTTCCAGGCTTGATGTCGCTCAAGGCCCGCTGGTAGTGCAGTTGCGACTATCCCTCCTCGACAAACGATTGAAGGAACGACCATGAACCATCGCCACCGCAAGGTGCTGCATGCCCTCTTCGCCCATCCGGTCAGCGGCAATATCGATTTCAAGGACGTCGAGCATGTCCTGACCGAGCTCGGAGCGGAGATCGACAATCGCTCCGGCGCCCGGATTGGCGTGTCGCTCAATGGTCATACCGTCGCGGTTCACCATGCCCAGAAGAGCCTTCCGATCGACGAAGTGCAGCAGATCAGGAAGTTTCTCGAGGCTTGCGGCATCGATCCGGCCGACTATCCGGTCTGACGCGGCGAGCAAACAGCGTGTCGTCACGCACCCGGTCCGACCGGCGGCGACGCGCGAAACCTCGGAAGATGCAAATGCCGCGTCCGGCCCCGATCGTTCTGTTCCGTCAACCCGCGGGGATTTCGCACGGCGGTGTGAGGGATAGTGCTGCGTCGACACCGAAGATCGGTGTCGTTGCCGCCATCTGGCCGAGGTTTTCGCCCTGCGCGGCAGCCAGCGACGCGGCGCCGGCAGTCGGCTCCGCGCCCGGTGCCGACGGGCCTCGCCGGCCTCAGGATCTGGCGGGGTCGGGTGGTTCCGGATAGGGGTGACGGCAACCCTGATAGTCCGTGACCATCGTCGTCCCGCCGTCGGTTTCGACCAGGCACGGGCCGACCGGGGTCTTGCCATATCCGCCCGGGATATCAAGCACATAAGTCGGCTGGCAAAGGCCGGAAACGTGACCGCGAAGCGCCCCGACCAGCGCCTGGCCCTCGGCGAGGGTGGTGCGGAAATGGCCGGTTCCGGGGGCGAGGTCGCCGTGGTGGAGGTAATAGGGCTTCACCCGGTTCTCGACGAAGCGGCGCATCAGGATGGCGAGGGTTTCCGCATCGTCGTTGACGCCGGCGAGCAGAACCGATTGGCTGACGAGGGGGATCCCGGCGTCGGCGAGGCGGGCAAGGGCGGCGCAGGCGGCGGGGGTAAACTCACGCGGGTGGTTGGCGTGGATCGCGACCCAGGTCGTGATGCCCGGGGCGGTCAAAGACGCGATCAGCGCCTCCGAAATCCGCTCCGGTGCGACCACCGGGACGCGGGTATGGAAGCGCACCACCCGAACATGGTCGATCGCCGCAAGTTCTTGAACGAGCTCGGATATCCGCCGCGG
>JAGRKY010000375.1 GCA_020442095.1 Bauldia sp. | reverse complement strand
CGGCGCCGCCGTCGAGCTTGTCCTTGCCGCCGTTGCCGATGAGCTTGTCGTTGCCGGCATCGCCCGACAGATGATCCTTGCCGCCGCCGCCCTTGAGCACGTCGTCGCCGTCGCCGCCACTGACATCGTCGTCGCCGCCATGGCCAAAGACGTGGTCGTCGCCGTCGCCGCCTGACAGGGTGTCGTCGTGGCCGCCGCCGTCGAGATCGTCGTCGCCATCGGTGCCTTCCAGGTCGAGGCTGTGATCATCTCCGGCGAGATCGATCTCGTCGATGAGGTCGGCGACGCTGAGGGAAAGTCCGGTGAACTCGGTCGCCGCGGCGCTCGAATCGGTGATTACGACGCCGGTTATCGTGCCACCGGCGTCCGGAAAAATGCCGGTGTCGCCGAGGCCGGTACCCTTCAGCGTGACCGTGTAGCCGGCATATTTGCCCGACGTGGCCTCCAAGGACCACTCGGATGCCGATGCGGACTGGACGCTGAAGCCTTTTTCCAGAATGTCCTGAAGATCGTCGAGTTCAATCACGTCGCCAGACATAGTCCCCTTCCTTCCACTGTCTCCAGGGGCGAATCAGTCAGTTGCCCGCCCTCCGGCGAGATGCAATGTGTCCGACACAAACTGACAAAAGCCTGACAGGACGCGTTCAATTTGAACAGCAATCGCCCCATTGCGGCTCCGCTGATGAGCGGCCGCATTGGCTGGGATCGGGGGCGCAGGATTTTGTGACCCGCCTGAAAAACCGACCGCCGCCCGGTAGGGGGAACCGGACGGCGGCGGTATTGGGACTGAGAAGACGCCTGGGCGTTGGGGTGGCGGGGGATGGCGTCGTCACAGGTGGGGGGAACCTGCTCAGTCCGGTGCGGTGATCTCCGTTACGATGGTCTCGGTTGCGATCGGATCAGTCCGTCACGATGATCTTCGTGTTCCACTTGCCGTAGTCCTGGACGACCTTGAAGAAGGTCGCGGCATTCTCGGGGGCGAGGCGGACGCAGCCATGGGAAGCGGGCTGGCCAAGCCGGGAAACCGCCTGGGTGCCATGCACCGCGATGCCGTCGACGAAGAAGACCGAATAGGGCATCGGCGCGTCCTCGTACTGGGAGGACTTGTGGTCCTTGTCGAGCCAGGTCGGGCGGTACTGGCCCTTCGGGGTGGCGTAGCCGGCGGCGCCGGTCGACACCTTCCAGACGTAGCTGCTCTTGCGGCCGCGGTTGTCGATGACGTTGAGGTAGAGCTTCTGCTGCGACAGCGAAATCTTGGCGACTACCGTCGGCTTCGGCTGGAAGGCCGAGAAGAGGCCGGCCTCGGAGGGGGTGGAGATGCCGATCGCGGCGACTGCGAAAGCGGCGACGGCGATGATCTTTGCGAAGGTCTTCATGATCCTGACCCCTGTTCACTTGCTGCGGGCAATGGCGCCGCGTTGTTCGATGACCGGAATATGGGGGCCGGGCATGCCGGCCGCAGTGACGGCGGTCACAAAACTGCGGTGATCCCGTTCACATTGATTTGAAAAGCGAGGGAAATCAGCGGGTTCAGGCGGTGGCGGCGGCCGGGTCCACGCGCTTGAGAAGCGTCTTGCGCGTCGCTTCGTCGACGAAGGCAGCTTGAATCGCGGTGCGGGTCGCCTGGAGAAGTGCCGCGGGGTCGAGCCCCTGGTCGCGGCCGAGCAGCTCGTATTCGTGGCCGAGCGAGGTGTGGAAATAGGGCGGGTCATCGGAGTTGATCGTCACCCGCACGCCCGCCTCCATCAGCCGACGGAAGGGATGGCGGGCGATGTCCGGGTAGAGACCGAGCGCGACGTTCGAACTCGGGCAGAGCTCCAGCACGATGCCTTCCGCGGCGAGCCGCGCGACCAGCGCCGGATCCTCGATCGACCGCACCCCGTGGCCGATCCGCGTCACGCCGAGATGATCGAGCGCCGCCCGGACGCTCTCCGGCCCGGCGAGCTCCCCGGCATGGGCGGTGAGGCCGAGCCCCGCCTCGCGGGCGATGCGGAAGGCGTCGGCGAAGTCGCGCGGGTGGTGCATCGTCTCGTCGCCGGCGATACCGAAGCCGGTGATGCGGGGATGTGCGACGGCGGTCTCGGCGAGGGCGCGGACCCGGGCCGGTCCGAGGTGGCGAACGCCGGTGAGGATCATCCGGGTGACGATGCCGGTCTCCGCCTCCGCCCGGTCCATGCCGTCGCTGAGGCCGGCGATATAGTCGGCGGTTGCGACGCCGCCGTCCTCGGCGATGTCCGGGGCGATGAAGATCTCGCCATAGATCGCGCCCTCGGCGGCGATCGCGGTGAAATAGGCATGGGCGAGGTCGCGGAAATCGGCGCCCGAGCGGAAGAGGGCGGAGACCCGGCCATAGGTGTCGAGGAAGCTCGCGAAGTCGTGCCAGGCATAGCCGCCTTGGTCGTCGAAGATGCCCGCGGTGTCGGCGCCATACCGGGCGGCGAGCCGGCGGACGAGGGCGGGCGGCGCGGCGCCCTCGATATGGCAGTGGAGCTCGGCCTTGGGCAGCGCCGGTGTCACAGGAAGGACGTCCCGTGCGCTCCGGGGGCGAGCCCGAGATGCGCGGCGACGGTCTCGCCCATGTCGGCGAAGGTGTCGCGGCGGCCGACTTCACCGCCCGCGATGCCGGGACCGAAGGCGAGGATCGGGACATGCTCGCGGGTATGGTCGGTGCCCCGCCAGGTCGGGTCGTTGCCGTGGTCGGCGGTGATCAGGACGAGGTCGCCGGGGGCGAGCGCCGCCTCAAGCTCCGGCAGGCGCCGGTCGAATGCCTCGAGCGCCGCCGCATAGCCCGGGACGTCGCGGCGGTGGCCATAGAGGGAATCGAACTCGACCAGGTTGATGAACAGGAGGTCGCCGTCGCCGAGGGTTTCGAGGGCCGCCACGGACGCCGAGAAGAGGGCATCGTCGTTCGGACCCTTGATGACGTCGCTGATACCGCGATGGGCGAAGATGTCGCCGATCTTGCCGACGCCGACCACCCGCCGTCCGGCTGCGACGGCGCGGTCGCAGAGCGTCGGCTCCGGCGGCGGCACCGCATAGTCGCGACGGTTGGCGGTGCGGCGGAAGCTGTCGGCATCCCCGCCGATGAAGGGCCGGGCAATGACGCGGCCGATATTGAGCGGGTCGCAGAGCCGCCGGGCGACGAGGCAGACCTCGTAGAGCCGCTCCAGCCCGAAGGTCTCCTCATGGGCGGCGATCTGGAACACCGAGTCGGCGGAGGTGTAGCAGATCGGC
>JAGRKY010000374.1 GCA_020442095.1 Bauldia sp. | reverse complement strand
GGCGGCTTCTCCTGGGCGAAGGCGACCGGGTCGGCCTTCAGCGGCCGCAGCTTCCCGTCGGCGCCGAGGATCTCGTATTTGTAGGTGCTGCCCGGGCCGACGCCGGGGAGGAAAATCTCCCAGACGCCGATGCCGAGATGCTTGCGCATCGGATGGCGGCGGCCATCCCAGAAATTGAAGTCGCCGACGACGCTGACGCGCAGCGCATTCGGCGCCCAGACCGCGAAGGTGACGCCCTCGACGCCATCGAGGCTGCACTGATGCGCACCGAGATGATCGTAGAGACGGTGGTGCCGCCCCTCGCCCATCAGATGGACGTCGATATCGCCGAGCAGCGACGGGAAACGATAGGGATCCTCGGTCCGCCAGCTCGCCCCGGCATTGGCGAATTCAACGAGATAGGCGAAGGGCTTGCGGCGGCGCGGCACCGGCCCGGCGAAGAATCCGTCGGGGTGGAGCTTGTCGAGCGTCGCGACTTCGCGGCCGCTCGCCTTGTCGATCACCTTCGCCGCGTCGGCCCCCGGCCAGAACACGCGCACCGATACGGGATCGTCCGGATGCGCGTGCATGCCGAGGACGGCGAAGGGATCGCCATGCCGGCCCTGGACGATCGCTTCGATCGTCGCGTCGGCCGGCCGCCAGGGGGGGAGTTTCGCCGTCTTACGTGCCATCGCTGCCGCTTTCCCTGGCGAGTATGCCGAGCAGGCCGCGGATCGGGATCGATATCCACGACGGGCGGGTCGCCGCCTCGTAGCGGATCTCGTAGGCGGCCTTCTGGATCAGGAAGAGATCGAGGAAACCTTCCCGCGTCGCCTGCGCGGAAGGCAGTATGCCGACGGTATCCGCCACCCGCCAATAGGCCGACAGGAAGTCGCGGCTCGCCTCGTCGCGCCAGGCGATCGCCCGGCGCGCCAGCGCCTCGTCCTCGCGGCCGGTGCGCTGGCGGAAGTGGTCGATCACCGAGGATGCCGCGTAGTCGAAGGAGCGGAGCATGCCGGCGACGTCGCGGAGCGGCGAGGTCTTCTGGCGCTGCTCGGTGGCGGAGCGGCGGGGCTCGCCCTCGAAGTCGATGATCATCAGGTCATCCTCGACGACGAGCACCTGGCCGAGATGGTAGTCGCCATGAATGCGCGTCTTCAGGCCGTCGATCGGCAGGTGGCGCACGGCGGCGATGCGGTTGAGCACCGCCTTGCGCGCCTTGTGCAGCGCCGCCGCGGCGTCGCGATCGGCGCCTTCCAGCGTCTTTGCCGCCTCGGCGACCAGCTTCAACGCCCGGTTCGCCTCGTCGGTCGCCGCCTTGATCCATCGGGCAACGTCCGCCGGCGCGATCGGTTCGGCGCGGAAGGGGCGGATGCCGGTCGGCACGGCGAAGGCGGCATGAAGCTCGGCGGTGCGCTGGCCGAGCCTCGCGGCAAGATCGAGCGGGTGGTGGAAAGGCGGCGGCGCGTCGGTGGCGACGCCCTCGGCAGGCTCGCGCTGCTGGAGGCCGAACTCCTCGAGGTCGCGGTCGAGGGCGGCCATGGTGACGGCCCAGGCGTCGCCCTGGTTGCGGACGAAGGCGAAGACCGCCGCGAGGGTCACCGGCTTGCCGTCGTCGTCCGGGACGAATTCCGCCGCGCCGAGGAAGGCCGGGGTGTTGCGGTAGCCGGCGATCTCGGTGAGGAAGCGACCGATCTCGATCTCGGGCTGCTCGCCGTCGCGCAGCCGCCGGTAGACCTTGATGATCGCCTCGGCGCCGACGATGAAGGAGACGTTGCTCTGCTCGACGCCGGCGGTCCGCAATTCGCCGGACAGATCCATCAGCCGCAACGACTCGGTCGGGTTGAAGCGAAGCACGCCGGCGTCGATCCTGATGTCGTTGCCGGCGACGATGGCGGCGAGGAGGTCGCGATGGAAGCGCTCGTCGAAGGCGCCGTCGAGCAGCGCGCCGAGAGTCGGCCCGTTGCGCAGCCGCGCCAGGGTGTAGGAGAGCTTCGGCGCGCCGAATTGCAGGTTCTCCTCGCCCCACAGCACGGTGAGCGGCATGAAATAGGTCGCCGCTTCCTCGCCGCTCTCGGGGCGGAGCAGGACGAGCTTGTTCTGCTCGCCGGGGATGCTGCCGATCGGCGTCGCCCTGACACGGCGGACGACCTTGCCCTTGTCGGCGAACCAGCGCTGGCGCTCGACGAAGCCCGGCAGGGCATCGCGCTCGAGCTGGTCGAGCTCGCGCCCCTCGAGAGCGCTGGCAAGGCGACCGCGGGGCGCCGTCAGGGTGATCAGCTCGGGCAGCGGATCGGGGGCCTGGACATGCCAGCGCGGCGCGTCGGCCTCCGGCGCGAGCAGGAACCAGAAGAAGCCGTAGGCCGGCAGCGTCAGCATATAGGGGAGCTCGCCGGCCGGCGGGAAGGCGGCGCCGCCGGTCAGCTCGACCGGGACGGCGCCCTTGTAGGCGGACAGGTCGAGCTCGACCGCCTGGGCCTGGCGCGACAGGTTGGCGACGCACAGGATGCGCTCGCCGTCATCTTCGCGGACATAGGCGAGGATCTTGCGGTTGCTCGGATAGAGGATCGTCAGCGTGCCGCGGCCGAAGGCCTTGTGCTGCTTGCGGACCGCGATCATGCGGCGCATCCAGTTGAGCAGCGACGCCGCCTCGTTCTGCTGCGCCTCGACGTTGACCGCCTCGAAGCCGTAGACCGGGTCCATGATCGGCGGCAGGTAGAGCTGCTGCGGGTTGGCGCGGGAGAAGCCGCCATTGCGGTCGCCGGACCATTGCATCGGGGTGCGGACGCCGTCGCGATCGCCGAGGAAATAGTTGTCGCCCATGCCGAGCTCGTCGCCGTAATAGATCACCGGCGTGCCGGTCATCGACAGGAGCAGGCCGTTCATCAGCTCGATCTTGCGCCGGTCGTTGTCGAGCAGCGGCGCAAGCCGGCGGCGGATGCCGAGATTGATGCGGGCGCGGGAATCGCGGGCATAGGTGCGCCAGAGGTAATCCCGTTCCTCCGCCGTCACCATTTCCAGCGTCAGCTCGTCGTGGTTGCGCAGGAAGATGGCCCACTGGCAGGATTCCGGAATCTCCGGGGTCTGGCGGATGATGTCGGTGATCGGGTGGCGGTCCTCCTGGGCGAGGGCCATGTACATCCGCGGCATCAGCGGGAAGTGGAAGCCCATGTGGCACTCGTCGCCCTCGCCGAAATAGGGGCGGGTATCCTCTGGCCACTGGTTGGCCTCGGCAAGCAGCATGCGATCGGGATAATGGGCGTCCATCTCCGCCCTGATCTCCTTGAGGACGGCATGGGTCTCGGGCAGGTTCTCGTTGTTGGTGCCCTCCCGCTCGACGAGATAGGGGATGGCGTCGAGCCGCAGCCCGTCGACTCCCATGTCGAGCCAGTAATGCATCAGCCGCTTGACCTCGGCGAGGACCTTGGGGTTGTCGAAATTGAGATCGGGCTGGTGGGAATAGAAGCGGTGCCAGAAGAAGGCCTG
>JAGRKY010000373.1 GCA_020442095.1 Bauldia sp. | reverse complement strand
GCGGGTTGTCGAGGTTGTAGAACCACGATGAGCCGACCGTCATCAGGATGACGGTCGTCAGCGCACCGACAATGAAGGCGGCTTCCGAGCGGATGAGGGAGAGCATCAGCGTCCGTTCCGGGTCTCACCGCACCATGCTTTACGACGGTGCGGATTGAAACCCCGAAAAGCCCGATCACTCAGGTGATTTATGGATCGGATCGACCCAGGCGACGCTCTCGGGCTTCTCGACCGGCTCGATGTCGAGATTGACCACGACCGCCTCGTTGTCGCTGCGCACCAGCACGCATTCCAGCGTCTCGTCGGTCGAGGCGTTGATCTCCTGGTGCGGCACATAGGGCGGCACGAAGATGAAATCGCCCGGCCCGGCTTCCGCGGTGTATTCGAGATGGTCGCCCCACCGCATCCGGGCGCGGCCGCGCAGCACGTAGATGACGCTTTCCAGTTCGCCATGGTGATGGGCGCCGGTCTTGGCGTCCGGCTTGATCGACACCGTCCCCGCCCAGATCTTCTGCGCTCCGACACGGGCGAAGTTGATCGCTGCGGCGCGGTCCATTCCCGGAGTCTGCGCCGTATTGGTGTCGAGCTGATCCCCCGGTATCACCTTGACGCCATTGGTCTTCCAGTCGGTCACTCCTGCCTCCCCTCGACTATTTCGCCGTGCAGACCTCGTCGCGGAGGAATGCCAGCGCCTCCTTATGCCGCTCCGGATCGACGACGCCAAAGAAATCCGACACCGGCACGGCCATGCAGGTCGGGTTGCGTTGCCCGGTCTCGCAGAATCCGATCCCCTCGATCTTGGTATGCATCCCGTCGTCGTCGAGGGTCACCTGCTCGATCTCCTGCAGGTCGACGCGGGCGAACAGCCTGTTGCCGCCCGGCACGAGGTGGCCCGGCCCCTCGAGGGTGACCTCGTAGCGGCAATCGGCGAGTGCCTTGACGGTGAAGTGGATCGTGTCCTTCTGCCCGCCGATCACCACCGCCCCCTCGAAGGCGGCGGGCGATGAGCCGGTCTCGACCCAGTCCATGGTCGTGCCCGACCGGGCGATCTTGGCGCCGTCGGCAAGCCCCAGGAAAGCGTAGGCAACGGCCTCTTCCGCCGTCTGCGCGGCGGCCGGGCCGGCAAAGGCCATAAGGACCGCAATCGCCGGTAACAGTCTCGTCTTCATGAAAGATTTCTCCCTGCCGGGCTGGCCGGATGGCAACCGGTGACACCGGTTGCCATCACTATAGGGCAGCATCAAGGTTGCTCCCAACGCCCCTTCTTCTCCTTGACGACGGCCTTGACCATCTTGCCGAAGCTCTTCTCCCGCGCCCGCCGGTCGGCGATCGCCTCGGAGTTCCGGACTTCCTCGGCGGCGAGCTTGCGGAAGCGCTTGACCCGGTCGGGATCGAGCGTGCCCGCTTCGACCGCCGCGGTCACCGCACAGCCGGGCTCGGTCTCGTGCCGGCAATCCGAGAACCGGCAATGCGTCGCGAGTTCGAGGATGTCGCCGAACAGTTCCTCGACCCCGGCCCCGGCATCGAGGAGCTGCAGCTCGCGCATGCCCGGCGTATCGAGCAGCCATCCGCCGCTGTCGAGCCGGTGGAGCGACCGGCCGGTGGTCGTGTGCCGGCCGTGGGAATCGGCTTCCCGGATTCCCCGCGTCTCCTGGATCGCGTCACCCATCAGCGTATTGACCAGGGTCGACTTGCCGACACCGGAAGACCCGACGAGGGCGACCGTCTCGCCCGGTCCGCACCACGAGCGGAGCGGCGCGACGCCCTCCCCGCTCCGCGCGTCGATGCATTCGACCAGCAGCCCGGGCATCAGCTTCTCGGCTTTCCGCCGGTACGGCTCGACATCCTCCGCCAGGTCGGCCTTGGTGAGGATGATCACCGGCATCACGCCGGCATCGCGGGCGAGCACCAGGTAGCGTTCGAGCCGCGCCGGATTGAAGTCGTAGTTGCAGGAGGAAACGATCAGCAACGTGTTGACGTTGGCGGCTATGAGCTGCACCCGGCGATCGACGCCCGCCGCCTTCCGCTTGAACAGCGTCTTGCGTTCGAGCAGCCGGACCGGGACATGGGTCTCCCTGTCGAGGAGCAGCCAGTCGCCGACCGTGGCGCGCCCCTCCTCGTCATCCCGTTCGGTGGAAAGCAGCGGCACCCGCCCGGCAAGGTCGGGGCTGGCAACGTCGAGCCCGTTGCGATGGCCGGCCATTACCCGCGCGGGAATGGTGGCGGCGATCTCGTCGGCGCTCAGTTGCGATTGAAAGAAGTTCGACCAGCCGAAGCCGGCGAGGTCGTTCGATCCTGTGTTCATCTTGTCTCGACCAGTTCGTCCCGCCGCGGCGGAACAGCATAGCTACCGGCGCGCCGCCGAGGCTCGGCGGCGCGCGGTTCAGGCTTCGGCTGGTCGAGATGGGGAGCGGAGTCCGGTTCAGACATCCGCTCCCCGATACGCTCTTCGGGTCCCTACCGGGACAGTCCGGGCGCGAGCTCGCCAGCCCGATGGCACACAATGGCTTTCATAAGACCGGCTCCCTCGTTGCTGTTGACGATCTCCATCTATCCATCGTCGCCGGCGATTTCAACATCGCCCTTGCTCTCGCCCCTGCGGCACGGCAAAAGCTGCCGCCATGCTGCACATCAACGACCTGACATATCGGATCGGACCGCGGCTCCTGTTCGACCACGCGACCGTCGCGCTGCCCGAAGGCGCCAAGACCGGTCTCGTCGGCCCGAACGGCGCCGGCAAGACGACCCTGTTCAAGCTCATCACCGGCGAGATCTCGCCGGAAGGCGGGGCCGTCATGGTCCCGAGGCGGGCGCGCGTCGGCCAGGTCGCCCAGGAGGCGCCGGGCACCGAGGACAGCCTGATCGACGTGGTGCTCGCCGCCGACACCGAGCGCGCCGCCCTCTTCGAGGAGGCGGAGACCGCCACCGATCCGCATCGCATCGCCGACATCCAGACCCGGCTCGCCGACATCGACGCCCATTCGGCGGAAGCGCGGGCGGCGACCATCCTCGCCGGGCTCGGCTTCGACGAAGCGACCCAGGCCGGCCCCTGCTCGGCGCTGTCGGGCGGCTGGCGGATGCGGGTCGCGCTCGCCGCGGTGCTGTTTTCCGAGCCGGACCTGCTCCTCCTCGACGAGCCGACCAACTATCTCGACCTCGAATGCGCGCTGTTGCTCGAGAACTAACTGATGCGATATCCGCATACGGTGATTCTGATCAGCCATGACCGCGACCTGCTCAACCGGGCGGTCG
>JAGRKY010000372.1 GCA_020442095.1 Bauldia sp. | reverse complement strand
TCGACCGGCTGGTCGCCCACTGGCTCGCCGACCGCGTCGGTGCCTCCTTCCGCGGCCGGATCGCCGGGGTCACCCGGGCCGGGCTGTTCGTCAAGCTCGACGAGACCGGCGCCGACGGCTTCGTGCCGATGCGCTCCCTCGGCAACGACTATTTCGTCTACGACGAGGCCCGCCGCGCGGTGACCGGCCAGGCGACCGGCGAGATGCACCGGCTCGGCGATTCCGTCGAGGTCAAGCTGATCGAGGCGGCGCCGCTGGCCGGCGCGCTGCGCTTCGAGCTCATGTCGGAAGGGCGCATCCTGCCGAAGAAGGATCGCCCCTCGGCCGCTCGCAAGCCGGTGCGGGGAAAACCTGGCGGCAAGGGCAAAAGCCGCGGCAAGAAGACTCCCGGCCGCCGCCGCTGATCGGGCATCGCGGTCGCCCTCACCGCCGCGCGGAACCGCTGTGACGACGGTTACTGCGACGGGCGTGCCGACCTGCTAGCATACAACCATAGCCTGCCCGGTGACGTGCGCCGGGGCCTTCGTCTGACAACGGGACTTGTCCGGCAACGAAGCAGAGGGAGCGATTCCCGTGGCTACCGTCTGGAACTACTCACCCGACCTTGCCTTCAACGGCCAGAACAACGGCTGGAGCGTCCTCAGCAGCGCCCTCGCCGACGGCACGCTTCAAGGCGGCACGACGACCCTCTTCCATGTCAAGGACGGTCAGAATCTCGTCACCATCCATGGCAACTTCGTCTTGAGCAATGGTGCGATCGTTTCGGGGACCATCACCAGCTTCGACGCATTCTACGGCAATGGCTCCAACAAGCTGCTCGCCGCCTCCGGCTTCGCCATCGACTTCAACGCCTTCTCCCAGGCGCTGTCGCAATTCCAGGCAAGCAACCCGCTGCCGATGTACCAGCTCATCCTCGGCGAGCCGATAACGGCCAACGGCTCGGACTATCCGTATTATCTGGAATTCGTGATCGGCGGATACGCGGACGACCAGCTCTTCGCCGACGCGGGCTCCGACCTCATCTACGACTTCGGCGGCAGCGACGAGATATACGCCGGCCCGGGTGACGATGCCGTGGTCGGGGACCTTGAGGCCTTCGGCGGCGTTCCCGGCGACGATGCCATTTACGGCGGCGACGGCGACGACGAGATCGACGGCGGCGGCGGCGACGACTTCATCTCGGGCGGCCCGGGCAAGGACACCATCGATGGCGGCGACGGCAGCGACACCGCCGACTATTCGGAAAAGACCGACAGGCTGAAGGCCAGGCTCGACGGACCCAACGAGACCGGTGTCACGGTCGCCGGCTATGTCGAGGACACGATCAAGAACATCGAGAACCTCAACGGCGGTTCACACAATGACGTCTTCACCGGCGATGGCTACGCCAACACATTCGTCGGCAATGGCGGCCGCGACAAGCTGAAGGGCAAGAACGGCGACGACGGCCTGTTCGGCATGGAGGGCAAGGACAGGCTCAACGGCGGCAAGGACGCCGACGTTCTTTCCGGCGGGCTGGGCAAGGACGTTCTGCGGGGCGGTCCGGGTCCCGACACCTTCCTCTTCGACGTCAAGGCGAAGGCCAGGAACGCCGACAAGGTCCTCGACTTCCGCGGCAAGGACATGGTCGCCCTCGAGGCCGACGTCTTCACCGGGGTCAACGACAGCGGCAAGCTGAAAGCGAAATATTTCGTCGTGGCGAAGGAAGCCCAGGACAAGAACGACCACCTCGTCTACCACGACGGCGTGCTCGGCTACGATCGCGACGGGTCGGGCGGCAAGGACGCCAGGACGATCGCCACGTTCAAGGGTGACCCGCATCTTTCCGCCGACGACATCATCATGGTTTGAGCGCCCCGCCGGCCCACGGGGCAGCCCCTCCGCCAGGGCGCGACGCCACGGCAGGGCGCCCCGACCGAAAGCGCTGGCATTGCGACATCTTCACCCGCCGGCTTGATCGTTGCGACATTCCGGCCTAACTCGGAAGCCATGCAACCGACCGAAGCCAGCCACACTTGGCAACCCGACCCGGAGCTGAACGACCTCGGCCTGCCGAAGCGCAACCTGTTTCGCGCCATGCGGCGCGGCTTCCGTTGCCGCTGTCCGAATTGCGGTGAAGGTGCCCTGTTCGACGGCTATCTGACGCCGGTTCCCGAATGCAGGACCTGCGGCGAGGATCTCAGCCACCAGCGCGCCGATGACGCGCCGCCCTATTTCACCATCCTGATCGTCGGCCACATCATCGTGCCGATCATGGTGACGGTCTTCCTGCTGACCGACCTCTCCAACGCGACGCATATCGCGATCTGGGTGCCCCTGACGCTGGTCATGACGCTCCTGCTGCTCCGGCCGATCAAGGGCGTGATCATCGGGCTGCAATGGGCGCTCTACATGCACGGCTTCGATCCGAGGAGCGATCCCGACGCGATGCCGGAGGGATTTCTTCCCAGCGACGTGGCGCCGGAAAACAGTTAACCTTCGGGTTCATTCCGCGGAGTCGGAACGTCCGGAGGAAATGCGAATGTCGGAAGTTGCCAGCCGCGTTGTCGCGGCGTCCGATGCCTTCAAGCCCGTCGCCGACTTCTACTTCCGTTCCCGCTATGCCGACCGGCGCTTCGCCGAGGGCGTCGCGGACTTCACCTTCGGCAATCCCCACGAGATGCCGCTTGAGGGACTCGTCACCTCGCTGAGGGAACGCGCGGTTCCCCACAACAAGGACTGGTTCGCCTACAAGACCAGCGAGGAGGAGCCCGCCGCCTTCGTCGCAGGGCGGCTGTCCGCGGAGCTCGGCCTCGATTTCGAAGCCGCGGACATCGCCCTGACGCCGGGCGCCTTCGTCGCCATCTCCGTGGCGATGCGCCTCGTGCTCGATCCCGGCGACGAGGCGATTTTCTCCGAGCCTGCCTGGTTCTGCTACGAACCGATGCTCGAGCTTGCCGGCGCCGTCGCGAGAAAGGTGAGGCTGGCGCCTGAAAGCTTCGACCTCGACCTCGCCGCCATCGAGGCGGCGATCACCCCGAAGACGCGGATGGTGATCGTCAACACGCCGCATAATCCGACCGGACGCATCTACGATGCCGAGAGCCTGCGCGCCCTTGCGGACCTGCTCGAGCGGGCCTCGGCGCGCAACAACCGCCGGATATTCCTGCTCTCCGACGAACCCTACCGGCGCCTGCGCTTCGACGGGCGCGGCTTCGTCAGCCCGGCGGCGATCTATCCCTGGACCATGATCAGCTACAGCTACGGCAAGGTGCTGCTCGCCCCCGGCCAGCGGCTCGGCTATCTGGCGATGTCGCCGCTGATGCCGCGCGAGGATCGCGAAGCCCTGCGCGATGCATGCTTCCCGACCCAGATGGCCCTCGGCTGGACCTTTCCGAACGCGCTGATGCAATACGCGATCCCCGATCTCGAGACCCTCTCGATCGACCTCGCCGCGCTGACCCGCCGCCGCGACGCGCTGATGACGACGCTGTCCCAGGCGGGCTATGAGGTGCTGAATCCGGAAGGCACCTTCTACCTGTTCAGCCGTTGGCCGACCGGCGGCGTCAACGACCCGTGGAACGCGCTCGCCGACCGCGACGTCTTCGTCATGCCGGGATCGGTCCTCAACGCGCCGGACCATTTCCGCATCAGCCTCACGGCGTCCGACGCGATGGTCGAGAAGGCCCTGCCGGCCTTCCGCGACGTTGCTCAATCCGCCTCCTAGTCGGGCTGACGCAGCGGATTGGCGACTTCGTAGACGGTACCGTCGGTGGCGAAGATCGAGTCGGGCGCGGTGATGAAAAGCCGCGACTCGTCCGGCACCAGCACCATGCTGGTGACATGCGCCTCCGGCACCCGGATGGTGGCGCGCAGCGTCCCCGACGGGTCGACGACGAGGATGCGCCCCCCGCCATATTCGGCGATGAAGAGATCGCCCTCGCGATCGACCGCGAGCCCGTCGGGTCCAACCTCCCAGGTTCGGTCCGGATCCGTCCCGACAATGTCGTCGAGATACAGGAAGACCCGGCGGCCAGACAGGCTGCCGTCATCCGCGACATCGAAAGCGAGGACATTCCGCGACAGGTGCTCCGAGACGAAGAGCGTATGCCCGTCCGGCGACAGGGCGACGCCGTTGGAATAGTGGATGCCCTCGGCGACGCGCCGCAGCCCTCCCTCGGAATCGAGGTAGAGGACCGAGCCTTCGGCCGGCGCCTTGGTCGAGAACTGGCCCGAGGACGAGAAATAAAGCCCGCCCTTGCGGTCGGGCGTCGCCGCGTTGGGGGTCGGGAAGCCGCGGCCGGTATCGTCGGCCTCGATCAGCCCCAACGTCTTCCCCGACAGGTCGATCCGGGCAAGCAGTTCCTCGTGATGGCAGAGGACTATCAGCACCGACTCCCGCCATTGCGCGACCGTGGTCGGATGGCAGCCGGGGCGCGACCAGAGGACCCGGTTCTTGCCACCGTCCCAGGTCATCACCCGGTCGTTGCCCATCTCGGCATAGTAGAGGACGCCGTCGCGGTAGGACGGCCCCTCTGGATAGGCGGAATCGGGATTGATCGCGGTCAGGCCCTCCGGCGCCGCACCGCTGGCGGCAGCCACGAGGGCAAGGGCCAGGAGCGGGCCGAGGGCCGCCAACCGACGGGAACGCAACATCCGACAGGCCTTTCGAAAACGGCAGCTTGACTTTCGGTCCGCCAACCGTAGTTTGGCGCCCAAATCTCCGAAGGGATAGTGAAAATGGCGAAGGCCACCACCATCAAAGTTAAGCTCGTGAGCTCCGCGGACACGGGCTTCTACTACGTCACCAAGAAGAACACCCGCACCCAGACCGAAAAGCTGGCGATGAAGAAGTACGATCCCGTCGCCCGCAAGCACGTCGAGTTCCGGGAAGCGAAGATCAAGTAGGCGGTTCCCGCCCGACACGACATCGCCGCGGATGGTTGCCGTCCGCGAGAGACCTGACAAAAAGTGCGTCGCGGCACCCGCGATGCACTTTTTTCTTTCACCGGGAGTATCTTGCGCCATGAGCGCCGGGCATCGCGGTTCCTGCCTCTGCGGCGCCGTCCGCTACGAGGTCGAGGGCAGGTTCGAACGCTTCTTCCTCTGCCATTGCGCCCACTGCCGGAAGGACACGGGATCGGCCCATGCCGCCAACCTGTTCTCCGCGACGGCGAAGCTCAGCTGGCTGAGCGGCGCCGACAAGGTCACCACCTTCACCCTGCCCGGCACGCGACACACCAGGAGCTTCTGCGCGACCTGCGGTTCGGCGCTGCCGGGATTGCAGATGGAGGGAAAGCTGCTGGTCGTTCCGGCCGGCAGCCTCGACACCGCCCTGCCGACACGGCCGGACGCCCATATCTTCGTCGCCAGCCGGGCGGATTGGGACGATCACCTCGAAGCGGTTCCGATGCTGCCCGGGGCGCCGGGCTGACCCTGCCCGCCCCTTGGCTTGCGGCCCGGAAAAAAGAAAGCACCGCGAATGCGGTGCTTTCTGCAGTCGACCGGTTAGTGGCCGGCCCAGAACGGGTTTGTACGAGGAGGCCACTCACTCCGTTCTGGAACCGGCCGACCCCACGGACCCAGGAGATGCGGCGGACCTGAGCACTCCGCAGGGTTTCGATGATGGCGCCCCACCGGACCGATGCATCGCTGCAACGCCGGTACGCCGCCGAATTTGCCGTGGAAAACTTATCCCCAGGCCACGACGATTTGAAACAAATTCGGTCCTTCGGGGGCCGAAATTCAAGTTTTAGTAAAGTGTTATGCTTAACACGCGGGCCGGTTGCCCAAACCGCGGGCCTTTTCGGGCTCAGGCGGCCGCCGAGACCCGGTTCCGCCCGCCCCGCTTGGCGCGGTAGAGCGCCTCGTCGGCGCGCTTCATCAGCGCCTCCGGCGTATCGGCGTAGGATTCGAGCGCACTGACGCCGATCGAGACCGTCACCGGCAGCGATGCGCCATTGGCCATCTGGAACGCCTCTCCGGCAATCCGCTGCCGTATCCGTTCGCCGACGAGGACGGCAAGCGCCGAGGTCGTGTCCGGCATCGCCACGACGAATTCCTCGCCGCCAAGCCGGCAGGCGAGGTCGATGCCGCGAACCGCCTTGCGGACACGCCGCGAGAATTCGCGCAGGACATCGTCGCCGACAAGGTGGCCATGGACGTCGTTGACCATCTTGAAGTGGTCGATATCGAGGACGAGCAGCGCCAGCGGCTTGTGGCGATCCTGCGCCTGGCGGACGAGCGCCGACAGGTGGCGTTCGAGATAGCGACGGTTGTGCAGGCCGGTCAGCCCGTCGGTGACCGCCATCTCCA
>JAGRKY010000371.1 GCA_020442095.1 Bauldia sp. | reverse complement strand
TTCGGCTTCGCCATGCTGTCGCTCGCCGTCGGTTCGCTGCAATTCATGCTCGACCGCGGCCAGCAGCTCGACTGGTTCTCCTCGCCCGAGGTGTGGATCGAAACCGGACTCGCCATCGCCGCGGCCTGGATCTTCCTGGTCCACACGGTGACCGCCCGGGAACCCTTCATCGAGCCGGTGCTGTTCCGCGACCGCAACTTCGCCGCCTCGCTCGCGATGATCTTCATCATCGGCATCATCCTGCTCGCCACCATGGCGCTGCTGCCGCCGATGCTGCAGAACCTCTTCGGCTATCCCGTCGTCACCGTCGGGCTGGTGCTTGCCCCGCGCGGCATCGGCACCATGATCTCGATGCTCGTCGTCGGCCGGCTCGTCCGGCTGATCGATCCGCGCCTCCTCGTCTTCGCCGGCCTGATGCTTGCCGCGACCTCGCTATGGATGATGACCGGCTTCTCGCCCGAGATGGACGAATGGCCGCTGATCACCTCGGGCGTCATCCAGGGCTTCGGCCTCGGCCTCGTCTTCATCCCGCTCTCGACGGTCGCTTTCGCTACCCTCGACCCGCGCTACCGCACCGAGGCGACCAGCCTCTTCAACCTGATGCGGAACCTCGGCTCGAGCATCGGCATCTCGATCGTCGCGACGGCGCTGGCGAGCAACGCCCAGATCGTCCATGCGACGCTGGTCGAGTGGATGAACCCGTTCAATCCGAATCTCGCGGCGGCGGGGATCGATCCGGGGAGCTTCGTCACGCCGGGTGGCATCCAGACGGCGGCGATCATGAACCTCGAGATCACCCGCCAGGCGCTGATGGTCGCCTATGTCGACGACTTCAAGCTGATGCTGATCATCACGCTCTGCGCGGCGCCACTGCTGCTGCTGCTCCGCCACAAGCCGTTCCCGCGGAATGCCGCCGGGGGCCCGCCGGCAGCCGCGGCAATGGCGGACTGAACCGCCAAGGCCCCTCGGACCCGCTTACTGCTCTAGCCCGGCGAAATTGCCGTGGGCAACCACCAGCCATGTGTCGCCCTCCTTGCGGAAGACCGTCATCCGCGGCGCGAAGGATTCGACCACCGAGCCGTCCCGCGTCTCGTTGACGTTGATGTAATAGGTCGTCACGACGCTATCGCCCGAAGCGGTCACGACGAGCCTCTCGATATCGGGCATCGCCGCGATGATCGGCAATTCGCTGTCGGGATAGGACTTCGCGTCGTGGCGCGAGCCGTCGGCCCGGAGGATCTGGAATTCCGGCGCGAGGACCGCGGCGAGCTTGTCCGGCTCGCCGCTCATGATCGCGCCGAGGAAGCCCTGGATCGCGGTGGTCGCTTCCGCCTGGAGGTCGGCCGGTTCGCTCTGCGCATCCGCCGGCACCACCGACGAGAGCCAGGCGCCGGCCGCGCCATAGACCATCACCGCGAAGAGGACGATGAATGCCCGCTTGATCATGTCACGCATTGTCGGTCGCACTCCCTCAGCCGGGCGTCAGGAAGCACTTGCCCGGTTAAGGTGAGGTGTACGATCGGCGTAAAGGAATGGCGAAGCCGGGGATCCCTGGCCCGTCAAACCTCCTGCGGCACCGGTGCCGGATGCTTGGTGTTCGGCGTCTCCGGTTCGGGAGCCAGCTCCTTGCGGGAGATGTAGGTGTAGAACATCGGCACCACGAACAGGGTGAACATCGTCCCGACCAGGACGCCGGTGAAGATCACCAGGCCCATCGAATAGCGCGCCGCCGCGCCTGCGCCCTGGGCGATGATCAGCGGCACCACGCCAAGCGCCATCGCCGCGGTCGTCATCAGGATCGGCCTGAGCCGGACCTTGGCCGAGGCGACGATCGCCTCCGTCCGCGAAAGACCATGCTCATGCCGCTGCTGGTTGGCGAATTCGACGAGCAGGATGCCGTGCTTGGTGATCAGGCCGATCAGCGTGATCAGGCCGACCTGGGTGTAGATGTTGAGCGTGCCGAGTCCGATATTCAGCGGCACGATCGCGCCGAAGATCGACAGCGGCACCGACATCATGATGATCAGCGGATCGCGGAAGCTCTCGAACTGCGCGGCCAGCACCAGGTAGATGACGATGATCGCCAGCGCGAAGGCGATGATGATCGTGTTCCCCTCGGTCTTTTCCAGCCGCGACTGGCCGGAATAGTCGACGAAGAAACCGGCCGGCAGCAGCGGCCGGGCGATGTCCTCGATCGTCTGCAGGCCGTCGCCGGTGGTCACGCCGGGCAGCGGCAATGCCGTGATCGTCGCCGAGTTGAGCTGGTTG
>JAGRKY010000370.1 GCA_020442095.1 Bauldia sp. | reverse complement strand
AGAAGCGCAACAACCGCGCCGTCGAACGCCGCATCAAGGAAGCGCTGAAGAGCGACCGGGCGCGGATCCAGGTCGGCCGGATCTCGCATTTCGGCCTTCTCGAGATGTCGCGCCAGCGCATCCGCACCGGCGTCCTCGAATCGACGACCTCCGTCTGCCCGACCTGCCAGGGCAGCGGCCACGTCCGCGCCCCCGCCTCCGTCGCGCTCCATGTGCTGCGGTCGCTCGAGGAGCAGCTCCTCAAGAGCGCGACCCACAACCTGATCATCCGCACCCGCACGCCGGTCGCGCTCTACATCCTCAACCAGAAGCGCGCCCATCTTTCGGAGCTCGAGCAGCGTTTCGGCCTGACGATCACCGTCAACGCCGACGAGACACTGGTCAACGGCGCCCACTTCGCGGTCGAACGCGGCGATCCGGCGGAGAGGCCGGAGGCGGTGATCACCTCGGTCCAGCCCGATTCCGTCCAGCCTGACGAGGATCTGGACGATCTCGACATCGTGGAGCCGGAAGACGAGGCTGAAGAAGTCGAGGCATCGGGCGGCGACGAGTCCCGCGAGGCCGAGGGCGAGCGCCGTCCGCGCCGGCGCCGTCGCCGGCGTCGCGGTGGCGGGGCCGGAGCCGATACCGCCGGCGAGACCCGGACCGAAGCTGCCGACGCCGAGAGCGAGCCCGAGGACGTGCTCGAAGAGGCGTCCGGCGAACAGGCCGCGGGCGGCGAAGAAGATGGCGAGGGCGCTGCCCCGAAGAAGCGCCGGCGTGGCCGCCGTGGCGGCCGCCGCGGACAGCGCGGACGCGGCAATGGCGAGCGCAATGACGAGCGCGGCGACGCGCCTGCCCTTGCCTCCGACGATGAGCCGGACGCCGAGGTCGCGGACGAAGCGGCGATCGAAGCTGTCGCCGAAGAGATCGAGGCCGAAGCCGATTCCGCCGTCAACGGCCATGCCGATACCGGCGCCGCCACGGTGATCGCCGGGTCGGATGCCGACGCCGAGCCGATCGCCTTCGACACGGAAATCCCCGCTCCGGCCGTCAGCCCGGAAGCCGAATTGACCGCCGATAGCGACGACGCAGACTGGGAGCCCGAAGAAGACGAGCCGGCGCCCGAGGAACAGATGATCGCCGACGAAGCCGAGGCCGAAGAGCCCGAGCTTCCGGAGCAGACGGTGGCGGAAGCGGTCGAGGAAGAAGACGACAGCCGTCCGAAGCGCAGCGGCTGGTGGCAGCGCCGGAGCTTCTTCTGATCGTCGGCCCTGCCAACAGGGATCATCCGTCGAAACGTGACGTAACCGCGAAGCGGTCGCGCTCCTCCCGGGTAGTCGTCGCGGCGTTTGTCGCCGCGACCGCGACCATGGCCGGGGGATCGACCGCCGCGGGCGCGGCCGACTGCGGCTGCCTCGCCATTCCCTCCGAGGGCATCTATGGCAAGGGCGAGCCGCTGACTCTCGCCTATGCGGACGGCGATGCCGATACCTGCCCGACGGCGATCCACCTGTCCGGCCACCGCACCAATGCCGCGGATGTCGACGTGACGCTGCGTTGCCCTGCCGGCGGTTCGGTGTGGGAAGGCGAGGAAATCACCCGGGCCGGCGTGTTCGGCTGGCGGGTGGCGCCGAAGGCCGAGGTGCCGAAGGTACCGGACCCCGGACAATATGCGGCGCTCGGCGCGGCCCAGGGGCTTTCGACCAGCATTGACGTCAAGCTGATCCTGCCGTCGATGATGCATATGGCGGGCAAGGCGGACCGCAGCTTCACCCTGTCCCTCCGCAATCCCGCCACCGCCAAGGCACCGCCATGCGTCTGCGAGCGGGTACGGCAGGAACTCGCCTTCGTCACCGGCTACCGCGACCTCTACAGCTCGTTGGACCTGATCGCCCAGGCGCAGGCCCAGTCCATGCGCGGCAGCCAGGTCTCCGCAAAATTCTGGATGGACGACAATCGCGTCCTCCACCGCTTCGACAACGCCTCGATGCCCACCTACAGCTTCGACGACTGGATCGGCAGCCTGAGCCAGGGGGCCGGGGATGGTGCAGCGGGCGCGTCATCGGAAGTCGCCTCGGCCGGCGCCGCCAAGGCTGCCAACCCGATGGCACGGGGTCTCGAATCCGGTGCCTATGCTCAGACCCATCCGATCAGTTGCAAGATCACCCTCATGCCCGAGCGTGACATCCGCGAAAGGTGCGAGATCCAGGTGGTCCTTTTCGCCGCGATCAAGCACGAGGAGCAGCACATGGACCGCTGCCTCGCCCTCAGCCGTCCCCCGACCTATTCGCTCGACGACGTCACCTACAACTGGCGGGACGACGGGGACCCGAACATGGGAATCTATCACGACGGCGACCGTCTGCCGTCATCGGGCTACTATGCCTGGTCGCAAAATCCCGCCAATGCCGCCGCCGACGAAGCCGCCTCCTACGGGATCGAGGTCGGCATCCTTGGCGACTTCCTGGCGGCGCATTGCCAGTGAGTCTTCACCGGTGATGTTTGGTCGCCTTGCCTTGGCCGGCGACTTCCGGCATAGCCTGTCAGAGCGTTGAGGCGCGGATACCGAGGCTTCGGACTGTGAAGATAAAAACCTTCTTCGTGGAATTCTTCACCTGGTGGAACGGCCAGACCATGGGCACCCGTTTCTGGACGTGGCGCAA
>JAGRKY010000032.1 GCA_020442095.1 Bauldia sp. | reverse complement strand
ATCACCTTCATCTTCGTCACCCACGACCAGAGCGAGGCGATCGCCGTCGCCGACCGGATCGCGGTGATGAACGCCGGCAGGATCGAGCAGATCGCGACGCCGACCGACCTCTACTACAGGCCCAAGACTCCGTTCGTCGCCGGCTTCTTCGGGGAGAACAACCTGCTGCCGGGCGAGATCCTCACCTCCGGGTCGCAGGCGATGGCGCGCACCGCGATCGGCGATTTCGCCGTGCCGGACGGCCAGAAAGTCACCGACGGCGCGGCCTGCGTCGTCGCGGTCCGGCCGGAGATCGTCGGGATTGCGAGTACGGCGGAGACCGGAGGCGCGAATGGCCGCTCGGTTCCGGGCAAGGTCTCGGACGTGCTGTTCGGCGGGCCGCAGACGCGACTGAAATTCGTGCCGGATTCGGCGACCGACCTCAGCATCATCTGCCTGGTTCCGAGCCAGGATGTCGCCGGGCCCTATGCCGCGGGCGAGCCGGCTTTCCTCAGGATCCCGGACAACTACGCAGTCGTCTCGACGTGACAATCGGTACAGGAAGGGAAACGCGATGACGGAGGGTATCGCCATGCCCGTGGCGCAGCGCCTGCTCGGCCGCGTCGCGCTGGTGACGGGGGGCGGGCGCGGCATCGGCGCGGCGATCGCCAGGCGGCTTGCGGTCGAGGGCGCGCACGTTGTCATTGCTGATATTGATCTCGCGCCGGCGGAGGAACTGGCCGGGGAACTCACCGGAGCCGGATTCTCGGCCGAGGCGGCGACCGTCGACATCGCCAGCGACGAGTCGGTCGATGGACTCGCCGAGCGGATCGACAAGGCCCATGGCGCCTGCGCGATCCTGGTCAATTGCGCCGCGATCCTCGACATGACGCCGCTCGACGGCATGACGATGGAGCATTATCGCCACGTCATCGACATCAACCAGGACGGCGCGATCCGGGTGACCCTGCGCTTCCTGTCGCTGATCCGGGCCGCACCGGAAGGGCGCCGGATCGTCAACATCTCGTCGATCATGGGGGTGCGCGGCCAGCGCGAGTGCATTCCCTACGCGACGGCCAAGGGGGCGATCGTCAACTTCACCCGGGCGGCGGCGGCCGATCTCGGCCCGGACGGGATCACCGTCAACACGATCGCACCCGGCTTCATCGACACGCGGATGGCGCTTCTGCCCGACGGCTCGGGGCACGAGCACGAGACCGACTGGTTCCAGGACATCTACATGAAATACGGCCGCATCCTGCTCGGGCGGGCGGGCAAGTCCGAGGATATCGCCGGGCCGGCCTTCTTCCTCTGCTCCGACGACGCATGCTACGTGACCGGGCAGGTGATGCTGGTCGACGGCGGCGTATCTGCAACCTTCTGACAGGCTGGACAAACAACATGCGTATCCGTGCGATCAGGTCGGCGGGGCTCGTCGGTGAGACCCCGAAGGGCGGCTGGAGCGAGGAACTGCGGCCCGACGACAGCGTCCATACGCTGATCGCCGTCCATACCGACGAAGGCGTCACCGGCTACGGCAGCGTCTTCACCAACCACAAGCTCGTGGCGGCGGCGCTCGACGTGCTCGAGCCGCTCTACCGCAACGAAAACGCGCTCGAGCCCGAGCGGGTGAGCGAGAAGCTGTTCCAGAACAGCTTCTGGATGGGGATGGGCGGCTCCCTGACGCATGCGATCAGCGGTATCGACATCGCGCTTTGGGACATCCTCGGCAAGGCGACCGGACAGCCGGTCGGGCGCCTGCTCGGCGGGCGCTACCGGGAAAGGGTGCGGCCCTATTGCTCGCTGCTGATGGACGAGCCCGACGCGATGCGGGCGGAGGTCGAGCGGTTCCGGTCGCGCGGCTTCAACGCCTACAAGATCGGCTGGGGTCCCTTCGGCCGGAGGAACGACGCGGGGCTCGACGAGGCGATCGTCGCGGCGGCGCGCGACGCGGCGGGACCGGAAGCGGCGCTGATGGTCGATGCCGGCGGCAGCGACGCCTACTGGCCGCACGGGTTCAAATGGGCGCTCCGGACCGCGGAGATGCTTGCCCGGCACGACGTCTACTGGTTCGAGGAACCGCTCAACCAGGAGGCGATCGAGGATTTCGTGATGCTTCGCCGCGAGAGCCCGGTCGATATCGCGACCGGCGAGACGCTGACCCGGCGTCAGTCATTCCGGCCATGGTTCGTGCAAGGGGCGCTCGACATCGTCCAGCCTGACGTGACCAAGGTCGGCGGGATCAGCGAGCAGCGGCGGATCGCCTGGATGGCCAACGAATTCGGCGTCCGCTACATCGGCCACGGCTGGAACACGGCGCTCGGCCTTGCCGCCGACCTGCAGCTCTCGACGGTTTTCCCGACCTGCGACTTCGTCGAGTTCATCGGCGGCTCGGCCTACGTCGACGGCATCACCGTCACGCCTTTCGTGGTCGACGACGAGGGCTATCTGGCGATCCCCGACAAGCCGGGGCTCGGGGTCGAGCTCGACCCCGACAAGGTGCTCAGACTCGCGCCCGACGGCGCGGCGCTTTTCGAGGGCTGAGCGTCAGGCGACCGTGTAGGCCGCCACTGCTTCCTCGTTCAGCTCGACACCGAGGCCAGGCTTGGTCGGGAGGGGAATGAGGCCGTCCTCGAAGGCCAGCTCCTCCGTCGCCAGCTCGCGGCGAAGCCGTTCGACGCAGATCGCGGGCGGCAGATACTCGATGAAGGCGCAATGCGGCACGACGAACGCGAGGTGCGCCGTCGCCGAGATCGAGATGCCGGTCTTCCAGCAATGCGGGACAATCGGCAGGCCGCGCTCGGCGGCCATGTCGCAGACGACCTTGGCCTCGCCGATGCCGCCAACCCGGCCGACATCGGGCTGCGCGACGTTGACGTGGCCGCGGTCCATCAGTTCACGGAATTCGAACCGCGTCGAAAGCCATTCGCCCGAGGCGATGCGGATCGGCGACTTTTCGGAGAGCTTGGCGTGTTCCTCGATGTTGTCGGGCCACAGCGGCGTCTCGACGAAATAGGGATTGAACTCGGCCCAGTCCTGAATGACCGACAGGCAGGTATCGGCGTCCTCCCACAGATACTGGACATCGACCATGAGCTCGATATCGGGGCCGATCGCCTTGCGGACCGCGGCGACGACCTCGGTGTGGCGCTCATAGGGCTCCTTCATGCCGCAATGGGCGTAGGGGCCGTTCATCGTCACCTCGGTCTTCATCGCCCGGAAGCCGAGGGCCTTGGCGTCGAGCGCCGACTGGACCAGCGCGTCGCGGTATTCGGCGAAGGAACTGCCGTTCGGCTGCAGTGAGGCATAGGGGATGATGTAGTCGCGCTTGGCACCGCCGAGGAGCTGGTGGACTGGCCGCCCGACCGCCTTGCCGCAGATATCCCACAACGCCATCTCGATCGCGCCGATGGCGTGGATGACCATGCCGCGCCGGCCGTTCATCGCCGAGCCGAGATACATCCGCTCCCATATCTCCGGAATGTCGAAGGGATTGGAGCCGATCACCATGTCGCGGAGCGACAGGCCCATAGTGTGGGTCCCGGGCGCCTCGATGCAGGCCTTGACGGTCCAGGGATTGGCGTCGGTCTCGCCGATGCCGGTGATGCCGGCGTCGGTCTCGACGATGACGACGACGCTGTCCTGCGCGGACGAGGTCATGCTGATGTCATAGTCGGGGGCGAGCAGGACGCGGCAGGTGATGTCGGTGACCTTGAGCTGCGGCACGGGGCCCGCAATCTGCGGCCGGGGTCTCGAAAAATCCATCTGGCGTCGTCCCTGTTGGCGGAATTGAGCGAGCGACTATCGCAGATCGAAGAGGGGCTCCGCCAGTCCGATATGGCCGGGCGCACAGGTGAAAATGTGTCCGGCCTCGGGATGCTCGGCGAGCTCCGCTTCGGTCATGCCCTCGCGGGCGGTGGTGATCACCAGCGTTGCGAGATCGTCGCCGGCAAAGGCGACCGAGGTGACGTTCGGGCAGGGCAGGGAAATGGTGTCGGTGACCTTTCCGTCCGGCGAGAAACGGGCGACGCGGGAGCCCGCCCAGAAGGCGACCCAGAGGCCGCCCTCGGCGTCGACCGTCGCGCCATCGGGGAGACCCTCGGTGTGCTCGGCGAAGACGCGGCGGTTGCGAGGCTGCGGGTCGTCGGGGTCGAGGTCGTAGACGAATGTCCGGCGGCCGACGCTGTCGTTGAAATAGAGCCGGCGGCCGTCCGGCGAGACCGCCGGGCCGTTGGAGACCGGAAAGCCGGCGTCGGCGATCTGCGCCGGTCCTCCGCCCCGCAAGGACCACAACACGCCGCGGGGCTCGGTCTCGGGGAGATGATGGGTGCCGAACCACAACCGGCCGAAGCGGTCCATCTTGCAGTCGTTGTAGCCGATCGCGTCGCGGCCGCCCTCCGGGTCGGCGAGCGTGCGCTCTACCGTGCCATCAAGGCGGATGACGGAGATGCCGGTGCTGCCGGAGACCAGCAGCCGCGACGGGTCGCTGGTCGCGACCAGGGCGCCGAGCTGCACCGGTATGTCGACGGGGAAGGTCGCGGTCTCCCCGGTCGGCAGGTCGTGGCGGGAGAGGGTGCAGTCGAGCAGGTCGAGCCAGAAGATGCTGCCGGTAGCGACGTGCCACATCGCCGACTCGGCGAGACGCGATGCGGCGGGATAGAGGACTTCGGGTCGGACCATTTCGCCGGCTATCCATCGAGGTTGGGGTTGAGGACTCGCGGTCGGGTCGGTGGCATTTCAATGCCTTTTGCCTGGTTCGCGATAGCCGCCAGGAGGCTCTCGGCGTAGCTGGTCGGCACGAGGATGGCGAAGCAGGGTGTACCATCGGCGCGGTTGGCGGGGCGCCACAGGATCACCGGAACGTGGTCCATGGTGGTCCGTGCCGCCGTGCCGGGCGGGAAGGCGCTGTCGTGAAGGTCGAGCGATACGAGCCGGGCCATCAGGTCGGCGATACCGGGGCCCGAGAGGCGGATATGGCAGGCGCCGTGCGACTGTTCGGAGATGGATGCCAGTCCCGCGAGGGCGCCGCGCAGCCCCTCTAACATCAATCCTTCGGCCTCGGGTGCCATCGCCATGAAGGAACCGGGACCGGTCCAGATCAGCTCTGCCGGTCCGGTGGCGATGATGCGGGGCGCATTCGGAGGCGCGGCGCCAAGATGCTGCTGCACGGCTTTCGCGACCGGGTCCCACTGTTCGCGGCGGACCATGACCTGAACCAGGCGGAAGGCGCCGGGCGGGGTGATTTCGATATCGACCGCTGTACTTGCGGCGGGCGGAAGCAGGTGCGCTTCGAGCGGCGGGCGCAGATGCCACGTGAGGTCAGCCATGCTGGCGCGCTCCGTCGGGATCGTAGAATTTCGGCGAACAGAGCTCGACCTCGTAGTCCTCGCCACGCAGCGGATCGTGGGCGAGGGCAACCTCGCCGATGCGATCGCGGCCTTGGCGGACGAGGCCGAGACCGATCCATTGCTCCCGCGTCGGCGAAAAGCAGGCGGAGGTGACGTGGCCCTGGTCGGTATCCGGCCCGATCGCGGCATTGGCCGGGAAGATATGGGCGCCCGAACGCAGGCGCTGCGACGCGTCGACCGGCCTGATGCCGACCAGCACGCGGCGGTCGCTGGCCGTCAGCGCCTCTCGCCCGGCCAGGACGCGCCCGACGAAATCCTTCTTCTTCGACATCATGCCGCCGAGGCCGAGGTCGCCGGCGGTGGTGTTGCCGTCGAGCTCCGGCCCGGCGACGTGGCCCTTCTCGATCCGCATGACGCCGAGCGCCTCGGTGCCGTAGACGATGG
>JAGRKY010000369.1 GCA_020442095.1 Bauldia sp. | reverse complement strand
ACGACCAGTCGAAGGCGCTCGGCGAAGGCGAGGTTCTCGCCGGTGTCGCGCAGGGCCTCGACGCGGTTGTCCTCAATCCGACCGGGGTGATCGGCCCCTTCGATTTCGCGCCATCGCGGGCCGGCGCCATGCTGACCGCGCTCTTCTCCGGGCGCATGCGCTTCCTGGTCGAAGGCGGCTTCGACTGGGTCGACGCGCGCGACGTCTGCCGGGCCGCCTGCGCCGCGATCGACCGCGGCGGCCGGGGCGAACGCTACCTGCTGTCGGGACACTGGGCCTCGTTCCGCGAGCTCGGCGCGCTCTGCGGCGAGATCGCGGGACGGCCGATGAAGCGCCTCGTCGTGCCGACGGCCCTCGCCCGGCTCGGCCTGCCCTTCGCGATGCTGTCGGCACACCTGACAGGGGGCGAACCGCTCTTCACCGCGGAGAGCCTCGCCATCGTCACCCATGGCTGCCGGCATTGCTCAAGCGCAAAGGCGACCCGCGACCTCGGCTACCGGCCGCGCCCCCTGGCCGAGACACTGGCCGACACCCATGCCTGGTTCGCCGGGCCGCAGGCATCGTAGCCGCATCCCTGCGTCCCGGCACCGGGGCATCCCCGGCCGTTGCGCCCGGGACACGCTCCGATTCTTATGTCGGTCATAATGTCGCGTGTGGGGTTGCCGTCGGCGTTTCGCGATGACACCATGATCCTGCGGCAGGTTTAGTTCCAGAGAGTCGATGTAAAGCACGCGCACTGATCCCATTCGACCCAAAAGCCGAACCGAAGGAGGCGCTGATGGCTGGAGATATCGCTTACTACGGCGATGCCAATAACAATAGCGAATACGGTTCGTATCTGACGATGTACGGATACGGCGGCGACGATACGCTTGGTTCCGACGGCGTCGCGGTTGGCTTCGTGAAGATATACGGCGGCGGCGATAACGACACGCTGAGTTACTATGGGATGGGGACCGCGAAGCTCTACGGCGGCAAGGGCAACGACTGGGCAGGCGGCGGCATCTACAACGATGTCATTATTGGCGGCAAAGGCAGGGATACCCTCGTCGGCGACGCCGGCGACGACAATCTGAAGGGCGGCAAGGGCGGCGACTGGATGTTCGGCGGCCTTGGCAACGACTGGATGAAGGGCGGCAAAGGGCCGGATCACTACGGGTTCAACACGACGCCTGACTCCCAGACCAACATGGACATGATCGTCGACTTCAGCGTCAAGCAGGACATGCTGCACTTCAACCACTACGTCTATACGAGCGGGTGGCAAGGCACGACCGGCGAGTTGAGCAAGAAGTTCTTCAAGCTCGGCAAAGGCGCGAAAGACGGAAACGACTACTTCGGCTACAATCCGAAGAACGGCATCGTCTGGTACGACTATAATGCAAACGATCCGGGCGGACAGGAAGCCGTCGCGAAAATGGACGCGCACCTTAACCTGACCTTCCACCATTTCATGTTCGACTAGCCGGTCCCCGGACAGGTCTGGCACAGGATGACCGAGGCCGAGGCGCTCGACCCGCGGATCAACGCATATCGGCCGGAACTGGCTGATGCGCGGCTGAAGGGGCGGGTCGAAGCGCAATCCTTTGCCGAGGGAAGCCTGAAACGCGTCGTCGCCAGTCTGGCGCCGCTGAAGCGCTCGCCACTTGCGGCGGCGCCCCTGGACAGCGAAGTCGTGCTCGGGGAGATTGTCCGCGTCTTCGGCGATACGTCAGATGGCTGGTCCTTCTGTCAGTGCCAGTTCGACTCCTATGTCGGCTTCATTCCCGCCCAGGCGCTGGGCGACCTCGAACCCGAGCCGACCCATCGGGTGACCGCTCCAAGAACGTTTCTTTACCCCGCGCCCGACCTGAAATTACCGCCGCGCACAACCCTGGTGGCAGGGAGCCGGATCGCCGTCGACGGGGAAGCGACGACCCGCGGCACCGTTTACCGCCTGCTGCGCGGTGGAGACGGCGCGGTGGTCGACGTCCACGTCGCCCCGCTCGAAACGCCGCTCCCGACCGACTTCGTCGCGGTCGCCGAGGACTTCATCAACACGCCCTACCGCTGGGGCGGCCGCACCGGCCTCGGCGTCGACTGCTCTGGCTTCGTGCAGCTTGTCCTGTCGCTGACCGGGCGCGCGGTGCCACGCGACACCGACCTGCAGGCGAAGGCGATCGGAGAGCCGGTGGAAGGCGGTATCGAAGGCGACCTGGAACGCGGGGATATCGTCATCTGGCCCGGACATGCCCTGATCGTCCGGGACAAGGACAGCGTCATCCATTCGAGCGGCCACCACATGCGGGTGGTCGTCGAGCCGATCGCCGAAGCCTTCGGTCGCCTGCTCAAGGTCGTCGGCCAACCGTCCGGGATCCGGCGGATTCCCCCGGAAGCTGCCCCGGCCGCCTGAGCATCCGGTGCGCACCAGGCGCCCCAAGACGGCCCGGCAGGCCGTTTCATTCCGTCCGAAATCGTCGCCGCATCGCTTTTCAGATGCGGGCCGGATGCTGGAATCGAACATTCTCTTTGCATCGCAAAATGTAATGTTATAACGTTGCGTCCATAGACAGGAGTTGCCCGCATGAAATTTCCCCTTGCCGCCACCCTCTTCCTCGCCCTGCCGCTCTCGGCACAAGCCGCCGATGCGCCGATCCCCGTGGTCGCCGCGGAGAATTTCTACGGAGAGGTTGCCACCGCCGTCGGCGGTGATCGCGTTTCGGTCGAAAGCATCGTCGTCAGTGCGGATGCCGACCCCCATGACTTCGAGCCGCCGGCATCGGTCGCCCGGGCGGTTGCCGATGCCCGCCTCGTGGTGATGAACGGCATCGACTACGACCACTGGATGGAACGGCTGATCGAAGCGACCGACGCCGGCGATCGCACGGTGATCGAGGTCTCGGCCCTGATCGGCGCCAAGGAAGGCGACAATCCGCATCTCTGGTACGACCCGCGCGCCGTTCCCGCGCTCGCCGAAGCGCTCGCCAAGGAACTGGCGGCTGCCGATCCGGAGGGTGCCGCCGGATATGAGAGTCGCAAGAAGGACTTCCTGGCCTCGCTTCAACCTCTGGATCAGAAGATCGCCGAGATCCGCGACCGCTATGCCGGCGCGCCGGTGACCGCGACAGAGCCGGTCTTCGGGTTGATGGCGGAAGCGCTCGGCCTCGATATGCTCAACAACGATTTCCAGCGGGCGATCCAGAACGAGACCGAGCCCTCGGCCCGAGCGATCGCCGAGATGGAGGCCGATATCCGTGACCATCGGGTCAAGGTGCTGTTCTACAACAGCCAGGTGGTCGATCCGATGACCGAACGGCTGCTGGCCGCCGCACAAGATGCCAACGTGCCGGTCGTCTCGGTCACCGAGACGATGCCGATCGGCTCGACCTATGCCGGCTGGATGCTCGACGAACTCGAGGCGACGGAGAAAGCGCTGTCCGAGCCGTCGTCTTGAGTGCCATCACCCTCGATCATGTGACGCTGTCCGTCGGCGTGGGGGCTCCCCTCCTCGCCGACGTCGGCTTCGATATAGCCGAAGGCACCTTCGTCGGCCTGCTCGGCCCGAACGGCGCCGGCAAGACGACGCTCATCCGCGCGATCCTCGGCCTCCACCCGGCCGATCGCGGCAGCATCACCGTCTTCGGGCAGCCGGTCAGCCAGGGCAATCCGGCGATCGGCTATCTGCCACAGACCCATACCGCCCGTCCCGACATCCGCCTTTCCGGCCGCGCTTTCCTGGCGAGCTCCTTGAACGGTCATCGCTACGGCCTGCCGGTCCTGTCCAGGGCGGCGCGGCGGGAGATCGACTGGGCGCTCGAGGCGGTGAACGGGACGGACCTGGCGAAGCGGCCCTTCTCTGCCATGTCCGGAGGGCAGCGCCAGCGGCTGCTGATCGCCGAGGCGCTGATCGGCCGGCCGAAGCTCCTCCTCCTCGACGAGCCGCTGATCAGCCTCGACCAGCACCAGCAGCATGTCATCGTGACCCTGGTCCGGCGCCTCTCGAAGGAATTCGGCCTCACCGTGCTGTTCAGCGCCCACGAGCTCAACCAGCTCCTCGGCGCCATCGACCAGGTGCTCTATCTCGGCGGCGGAAACGCAGTCCTCGGCACGGTTGACGAGGTCGTTACCCCCGAGACGCTCAGCCGGCTCTACGGCGCGACCATCGACGTCATCCGTTCGCGCGGCAGGATCTTCGTCATGTCCGGCGGCGAACACATCGAACGCGACCACCACGACCATGCTCACCTATGACTT
>JAGRKY010000368.1 GCA_020442095.1 Bauldia sp. | reverse complement strand
CAGGGCCAGCCGCGCCAGGCTCCGCAGCCGCAGCAGGCACGCCAGCCGCAACAGCAGCCGCAGCGCATGCAGGCACCGCCGCCGCCCCAGGGCAGCGACTATGCCAAGCGTCCGCCGCAGCCGCGGGCACCGGGTTCCGAGCCGGCCTACCGGCCGCGCCAGGCGGAGCTCGACCCGCATGGGAGGCAGGTGCCGCGCGATCATCGCAGCGCCGATGACGAGCTGGAGATTCCCGCGTTTCTCCGCCGCCAGGCGAACTGAAACAATCGCCTTTGACGGCCCGGCATCGCGCTTGCGGTGCCGGGCCGTAAGCTATTGGAATATAAGGATAAAGGGGAAGGGCCGCCGAGGCGTTGGGGCGTTACAATGTGTAACCAAGCGTGATTTTGTCTTCCCCCCGACCACAGATATTCTTCGATTCGAAGAGGGCGCTGGGGCCATCGAGTAAGGCCGGTGCGTTGGAGCGAAAGTACCCGCTCTAGCCGGAAATACGAAGTCCAGTTGCTGTCGGCCGCGAAAGCGGTGGGGACCGAATACCAGGGGCGGGTGCCAGAGCATGGCGAGACGGCGTAACGGGGCACAGACGACGCTCAAGACTCGGGCGTCATTGTCGGGCGTAGGTGTCCATAGCGGTCAGGAAGTTTCGGTAACCCTGCACCCGGCCGAGGCAGATAGCGGCATCTATTTCAATCGGACGAATCTCGATGACGGCCGGGATTGCGAAATCCCGGCCGATTTTCGTTACGTCAACGCGACGGACCTGTGCACCTCGATCGGCACGACGGACGGTTCGGTGGCGACGATCGAGCATCTGATGGCGACCTTGCGGGCGCTGGATGTCGACAATTGCATGGTCGAGATCGACGGCCCGGAAGTCCCGGTGATGGACGGCAGCGCCGATGCCTTCATCGATGCGATCGACCAGGCTGGCATCGAGACGCTGGCCGCCTCGCGGCGCTACATCCGGGTCGAGAAGCCGATCCGGGTCGAGATGGGCAAGAGCGTCGCCGAGTTCACGCCGCATGACGGCCGCCGGATCGAGGTCGAGATCGATTTCGCCAATCCGCTGGTCGGCCGGCAGGACTATTCCTTCGAATTCTGCGGCGAGACCTTCCGCAAGGAAATCGGTCGCGCCCGCACCTTCGGCTTCTATGCCGACGTGAAGAGCCTCTGGGCGCGGGGCTTCGCGCTCGGCGCGTCGCTCGAGAACGCCATCGTCATCGGCGAAGACCGGGTGATGAACCCCGAGGGCCTGCGCTACGACAACGAATTCGTCCGCCACAAGGTCCTCGACGCGATCGGCGACCTGGCGCTGGCCGGCGCGCCGATCCTCGGCTCCTACCGGTCCTACCGGGGCGGCCACAAGCTCAACCACATGGCGCTGGAAGCCCTGCTTGCCGACCGCGATGCATGGAGCTACGTGGAAATGCCGGCCCGCCGCGAGACCGGCCATGCGGATCTGCCGGCCGGTGTCGCCGCGGCCGCCTTCGGCCCCGACGTTTCCTGAATCCCGACAGGCGGTTATCGCCGCCGTGTCCGCGCTTTTGCCACAAAGAAAAGCGATGTCCATGCGTGCCATGATTTGGCGCGCGGCCATGGTTTGGAGTAAACAGGCCGTTTGCGAGGCAAGCATCAAAAGGGCGATTCGGCGGCAAGCCGGTCTGGTCGGGGGATGAGTTCAGTTTCACCTGTCAGCACAGGACGATCGGCCCGGCTGAGGCTGGCGGTGGTATGGCTCGCGATTCTCGGCGCGCCCGTGCTGCTGTCGGCCTGCCAGCATTCGATCGAGGGCACCGCGGCGGCCTACGAGCCGGACCAGCCGGCAGGCGCGCTCTATAATCGCGGCCTCGGCTATCTCAACGCCGGCAAATACGGCGACGCGATCAAGAGCTTCAACGAGGTCGACCGCCAGCACCCCTATTCGGAATGGGCGCGCAAGGGGATGGTGATGTCGGCCTTCGCCAGCTACCGGCGGGGCGACTACGACACCGCGATCCAGGCGGCGAACCGCTATCTCACCCTCTATCCCGGCAGCCCCGACGCGGCCTATGCCCAGTACATCCTCGGCCAGTGCTATTTCGCCCAGATCAAGGATGTGACGCGCGACCAGGAAGCGACCCAGAAGGCGCTCAACGCGATGGAAGAGGTCACGCGGAAATATCCCGATTCGGAATACGCCTCCGACGCCAACAAGAAGGTGATCGCGACCCGCGACCAGCTCGCCGGCAAGGAGATGCAGGTCGGCCGCTATTACCTCGAGCGGCGCGAATATGTCGCCGCGATCAACCGCTTCGACGTGGTGGTTATCCAGTATCCCGACACCCGGCATGTCGAAGAGGCGCTGGAGCGGCTGGTCGAGGCAAATCTCGCCATGGGCCTCGTCAAGGAAGCCCAGACCGCCGCGGCTGTGCTCGGACACAACTTCCCGGACAGCCAGTGGTACAAGGACGCCTATAACCTGCTGCAGAAGAAGGGCGTGACGCCGCAGGACCACGGCGGCCAGATCAGCGAGGCCGTGGCCGCCAGAACCAGCTGAGGTTGGCCGAGCCATGCTCGTCGCCCTGTCGATTCGCGATATCGTCCTGATCGACCGCCTGTCCATCGACTTCGCCGAGGGAATGACCGTGCTGACCGGCGAGACCG
>JAGRKY010000367.1 GCA_020442095.1 Bauldia sp. | reverse complement strand
ACCGAGCCGGTGAAGTTGATGTGGTCGATGCGGCCGGAGCCGATCAGTTTCTCGGTCTGGGCATGCGACAGGACGAGATTGGTGAATAGCCCCTTCGGCAGCCCGGCCTTCTTGAAGGCCATATCGAAGCGCTCGCCGACCAGCAGCGTCTGGGTGGCATGCTTGAGGATCACCGCGTTGCCGGCCATCAGCGCCGGGACGATGGTGTTGACCGCGGTGAGATAGGGATAGTTCCACGGCGCGATCACCAGCACGAGGCCAAGCGGCTCGCGGGCGATATAGCGGCGGAAGCCCTCCTTCTCGGGCGGGAAATAGGGCGCGAGCGCCTCCTCGGCGAAGGAGACGACGGCGCGCGTCCGCTCCTCGACGCCGCCTTTCTCGCCACCATAGCGGACGGGCCGCCCCATCTGCCAGGCAAGCTCGGTGGTGATCTCGTCGTTCATCGCGAGCAGCGCATCGAGAAAGGCGAGGATGGTGCGTCCGCGCTCGGCGACCGGGACACGGCGCCATTCGGCCTGCGCCGCCCGCGCCGCGGAGACGGCGGCCTTGACATCGGTGGCGATCGGCCGCTCGGCATAGACCGAACCGTCGATGGGGGAGATGATCTTCGCGGTTTCGCTCATTGTTGCTTTTGCTCCCTCAATACCGCTCGAACCCCCGCTGCAGTTCCCAGTCGGTGACCCGGCGGTCGTATTCGAGCTGCTCCCATTCTGCGGTATGGACATAGTGGTCGATGACGTCGTCGCCGAGGGCGGCGCGCAGCATCTTCGACTTCGTCATCAGCGCGATCGCCTCGCGGAGCGTCTTCGGCACCTCGCGGAGCCGCTTGCCGAGATAGGCGTCGCCGACGAAGGGCGCCTCCAGCTCCAGCTTCTCGTCGATGCCGGCAAGCCCGGCGGCGATCAGCGCCGCGAAGGCGAGATAGGGGTTGAGGTCGGCGCCGCCGATCCGGCATTCGGTGCGGATCGACTTCGAACCCTCGCCGACCAGCCGGAAGCCCGCGGTGCGATTGTCGCGGCTCCAGATCGCCTTGGTCGGCGCGAAGGTGCCGGCCTGGAAGCGCTTGTAGGAATTGACATAGGGCGCGAGGAACCAGGTGATCTCGCGGGCATATTTGAGCTGCCCCGCCATGAACTGGCGCATCAGCGTCGACATGCCGAACGTGCCCTTGGGGTCGGCGAAGAGCGATTTCTTGCCCGCCTTGTCCCACAGCGACGCGTGGATGTGGCTGGACGAGCCGGCGAGCGCGTAGTCCCACTTGGCCATGAAGGTCACGGCCTTGCCCCTGAGATGGGCGATCTCCTTGACGCCGTTCTTGAGGATGGCGTGGCGGTCGGCCATGGTCAGCGCGTCGGCGTAGCGGACGTTGATCTCTTCCTGTCCGGGCCCCCATTCGCCCTTCGAATTCTCGACCGGGATGCCGGCGCCGTTGATGCCGTTGCGGATCGCCCGCATGACATCCTCTTCCTTGGTGGTCTGGAAGATGTGGTAGTCCTCGAT
>JAGRKY010000366.1 GCA_020442095.1 Bauldia sp. | reverse complement strand
GCGAATGCGGAAACTTCACGCTGGTCCGGAACGGCACGTGTTTGAAGTGCGACACGTGCGGAAGCACGACGGGGTGTTCGTAGGAGAAGAGACCATGCAACGCGTGAATTCGAGCGCCATTGACTATGTCGACTACAACGAGAAAACCGCTGAGTTGCAGATCGCTTTTCACGGGACTGGGCTATACACCTACTATGGTGTTCCCCACCAAGTGTTTGACGCGTTTCTGCACGCCTCATCGAAAGGCAAGTTCTTCAACGACAACATCCGAGATCAGTACTCGGCGCGGCGGTAGGAACACCGCACCATGCTTCTTCCGTCCTGCTAGAAGACGTGGATGGCCGGGACAAGCCCGGCCATGACGTCGGTGAGGTGGCGCGGTGTGCGACATCCCGAATGGGTTCATCGGCTGCAGGCCGGTGCGCGCTAACTACAATGTCACAACCTCGGCCCCGACTCGCCTCCCATACCCTTCCCCTCTCCCGTCATGGCCGGGCTTGTTCCGGCCATCCACGACTTGTTCCTTCATCCAGCTCAGCGTCCACCGGGGGGTGGTCCCGCGAAGGCGACCGTGTCGTACAAGTCGTTCCAGTCCGGATTAACAGCTAGGATCGTCCGCACCTTCCACGCCCGTGGCCAGTGCTTGATCGTCTTCTCGCGGTGAATGGCATCGGTGATTGTCCGGTGCGCCTCGTACCAGACCAGGCGCTTCAGCCCGTACCGTTTGGTGAAGCCGTCGACCAACCCCTCCCGGTGCTCGTGGGCGCGGCGCGCGATGTCGTTCGTCACGCCGACATAGAGCGTTCCGTTCGGCCGATTGCTCATGATGTAGACCCAAGCACCGCGCATGCGCCAACTGTCGCTTTCGTGGATGCCCGGGACAAGCCCGGGCATGACGTCGGTGGGGTGGGCGCGGTGTGCGACATCCCGAACGAGGCGACCAGCGGGCCGGTTGAGTGATGACAGGACGACCGTCTGCCCACGCACGACAATCACACCCTTAGGCTTGACCGCCTCCCATCCCCATCCCCTCTCCCGTCATGGCCGGGCTTGTCCCGGCCATCCACGACTTGTTTTTCCGCCCTTCCTTCCGCCGACGGGGAACGATGCCCCGTCGCCACAGCGGTCTCTGACGCCCAGGCACGAACCTGCCCCCATTGAACACGCCGCCGGAACCATGGAGTATTCCGGCGCGGCCTCGCCTCCCGGGCCTGAACCACCATCCACCACCTGTCCGTCCCTGGCCATCGCCAGGCCGGACGGTCATCGAAACCGGACCTCTCCTCCATGCCTTCATCCACCATCCTCGTCATCGCCAGGCCGGGTGCCGGCTTCCTCCCCCTGCTCGACCGGCTGCCGCCGGAAGCGGAGACCGTCATCGGCATCAAGCCGGAGGATTTCGCGGCCCGCGCCGCCGAGGCCGACGTCCTCCTCAACTGCATGGAGCCGCTCGCGATCTTCCGCGAGGTCTTCCTGATGGCGCCGAACCTCAAGTGGGTGCATTCGATGTCGGTCGGCGTCGAGAATTCGCTCTTCCCGGAGCTGATCGCGAGCCCCGTCCCGCTCACCAACGCGCGCGGCGTGTTCAGCAGCTCGCTCGCCGAATTCGCCATCCTCGGCGCGCTTTATTTCTCCAAGAAGGTCGGCGAGATGCGTGCCCAGCAGGTGGAGCATCGCTGGGTCGACATGGATGTCGACGAGCTGCGCGGCAAGACCATGGGCATCGTCAGCTACGGCAGCATCGGCCAGGCGACCGCGACGCTGGCCAAGGCCTTCGGCATGACGGTCTGGGCGCATCGCCGCCGGCCGGAACTCTGCGACGGCGACCCGCTGGTCGATCGCGCCTTCGGGCCGGAGGGCCTCCGCGACATGCTCGCCGGCTCCGACTATGTCGTCGTCTGCTCGCCGCTGACGCCCGAGACCCGCGGCTTCTTCGGCGAGGCGGAGATCGCCGCGATGAAGCCCTCGGCGGTGTTCATCAATGTCGGCCGCGGCGCGGTGGTCGACGAGCCGGCGCTCGCCGCCGCCCTTGCCGGGAAGCGCATCCGCGGCGCGGCGCTCGATGTCTTCGCCACCGAGCCGCTGCCGGCCGACAGCCCGTTCTGGGATCTCGACAACGTCCTCGTCTCGCCGCACAGCGCCGACCACACGCCGGGCTGGATCGACAGCTCGATGCTGAAATTCGTCGAGAATTTCGGGCGCTACGCCTCGGGCGAGTCGCTGCTCAACCCGGTCGACAAGAAAGCCGGCTACTGAGGAATCGCGCGGGGAGGAACGCGGCCGGATATCCACCCCAGGACCCAGACCGATGGCAGCCATCGATCACGACGAACGCCACCACGTCTTCCACACAGAGGTCGACGGCCACCGCGCCTACCTCCATTACAGGCTCGCCCCCGGCATCATCACATTCGTCCATACCGGGGTCGCTCCGGAACTGGAGGGCCGAGGTGTCGGATCGGCCCTGGCGCGGGCCGGCCTCGATCATGCGCGGGCCGCCGGCCTGAAGGTGGTGCCGAAATGCCCGTTCGTCGCGGCATGGCTGAAGCGTCATCACGAATACGACGACATCCTGCTCACGCCGCCGCAAGGATCGTAGCGGCGGGCGCGGGTCAGCGTCAGGCCGGTCAGAGGTGGCCCATCATCCGCAAGAGCCGCTCGGCAGCGAAGATCAGGCCGAAGACGACGACGATGATGCCGGCCCATTTCTTCGCCGACTGGCCGCGCGGTGGTTTCGGTGGCTTGTCGCGGTTGGAAGCCATCCAGTCGTCGACGTCCTGCCGCTCGACCCAGCTCCGCGCCGCGGCGAGCTTGTCCTTGTGCCAGCGGCGCATCACCAGCTCGTTGCGCACCCGGGCGATGCCGAGTTCGCGGAATTCGTTGCGGTATTTGTCGGTGGACGGTTCGGTCACGGCGCGGACACTACACCCGGCCCCGCCCGCGGGACGAAGGCCAAAGCGTCGCGGAATGCGACGTCAGGGAGCCGGGCCGTGGCCCGGCGGCAGTAGAAGTCATTCCAGGAACCCGGGCCCGCTCGCCGCAGGCCCGAGGAAAGATCGCTTGGCCTCAGCGGCCGCCGCGGCCGCCCGCGCCCATGACGCGCTTCTTCGGCGCCGGGAGAAGACCCTCGCGCTGGGCCTGCTTGCGAACGAGCTTGCGGGCCCGGCGGATCGCCTCGCCCTTCTCGCGCGCCCGCTTCTCGGACGGCTTCTC
>JAGRKY010000031.1 GCA_020442095.1 Bauldia sp. | reverse complement strand
TTCTCGAAATGCGGCACCAGCCAGCGGTCGTCGACGGCATAGCGGGCGAATCCGCCGCCGAGATGGTCGTAGATTCCGCCCTGGCAGATGTTGCGAAGCGTGGTCAGGACGGCATCGTGGAAGGCGGGGTCGCCGGTGCGGGTTCCGGTTCGCCACAGGAAAGAGAGGAGCGTCGGCTGGGGAAATTTCGGCGCGCCTTTGGTGCCGCCATGGTCGCGGTCGGCGAGGGCGAGGAGGCGGGCGCCGGCGCGGTCGAGGAGGTCGGGGCCGAGGGTGACGGTTCCGTCGGTCGCGTCGGGCCGGGCGGCGAGGCGGTCCATCAGCAGGCCGCTGTTGTGGGTGAAGGTGCCGGGTTCCTCGCGGGCGACGCGGGCGACCTCCTCGAGGACACTGACGAAGGAAGGTCGGCCGTAGCGGGCGGTCTTCGGGAAATAGGTTCCGCCCCACACCGGTTTGCCGTCGGGGGTGAGGAACATGGTGAGCGGCCAGCCGCCTTGTTCGCCCAGCGCATGGAGCGCGGTCATGTAGATCTGGTCGATGTCCGGGCGTTCCTCGCGGTCGACCTTGATATTGACGAAGAGGCGATTCATCACCGCGGCGGTTGCCGGGTCCTCGAAGCTTTCATGGGCCATGACGTGGCACCAGTGGCAGGCGGCGTAGCCGACTGACAGGAGGATCGGCTTGTTGGCGCGCCGGGCTTCCTCCAGCGCTGCGGGGCCCCAGGCACGCCAGTGGACGGGATTGTCCTTGTGTTGCAAAAGATAGGGGCTTGATTCGTGCGCCAGCAGGTTCTCGCTCATGGTTCGCACTCTAGTAACGGTTGGGCGGGTTAGATAGGGCAGCGGCACCATGGCCGGCGATACGATCTTTGCCCTGGCGTCCGGCGGCACGCCGGCCGGGGTCGCGGTTATCCGGGTTTCCGGCCCGGGGGTTCGATTCGGACTCGAAACACTGATCGATTCGATTCCGGAACCAAGGCGCGCTTCCCTCAGAATCATACTTAATGTTTCTGGCGAACCGGCGGATCGCGGGCTCGTTCTGTTCTTTCCGGGGCCTGCGAGCTTCACCGGGGAAGATGTTGCGGAGTTCCATCTCCATGGTGGGCGCGCCGTTGTCGCGGCGGTTCTCGACAGCCTTTCGGCTCTGCCGGGTTACCGGGCGGCGGAAGCCGGAGAGTTCACGCGCCGGGCTTTCGAGTCGGGTCGGCTGGATCTCAGCCAGGTCGAGGGGCTTGCCGATCTCGTTGCCGCGGAAACGGAAGCACAGCGGCGTCAGGCCCTTCAGCAGGCGGGCGGCCGTCTTCGCGAGGCCTGCGAAGGCTGGCGGGAGCGCCTGGTGCGCGCCCGTGCTCTTCTGGAGGCGGAGCTTGATTTTCCGGATGAGGAGGATGTTCCCGGATCGGTTTCCGAGTCCGCCTGGGCCGATGTTGCGGCGGTGTCTGCCGAGATCGGCGAGGCGCTTGCCGATTCCCGCCGGGGGGAGCGGGTGCGGGACGGCTTCGAGGTCGTGGTGCTCGGCGCGCCGAATGCCGGCAAGTCGAGCCTGATCAACGCACTGGCCGAGCGGGACGTGGCGATCGTCTCGGAGGAACCCGGCACGACCCGCGACGTCATCGAGGTGCGGCTCGATCTCGGTGGTTACCCGGTGACGGTCGTCGATACGGCCGGGCTCCGCGAGGCTGGTGGTGCCATCGAGCGGGAAGGAATGAGGCGGGCGGCGCTGCGGGCGGAAGCAGCGGACCTCGTGCTCTGGCTGGAAGACATGGCGGGCCCCCTGACGGTGGAGAAGGTGCCGGAGGGTGTGCGGACGATCTGGGTCGGGACGAAGCTCGACCGGGTCGATTCGGAGGAAGAACGATCGTCGCGCGCCAACCGCTATGAGATTGTCACCTCGCTGGCCAGCGGCCAGGGGCTCGACCTCCTGGTCGGGCGTGTGGCGGAACTGGCGCGGGAAGCCCTCGGCGGGCGGGGCTCGTCGCTGGTGACCCGGTCCCGGCAGCGCTCGGCGCTGACCTGGTGCCGGTCGGCGCTCGATGAGGCGCTCGTGGGCTCCGATCGCCCGCTTGAGCTGAGGGCCGAAGACCTGCGGCGGGCGACGGATGCCCTGGCGCGGGTGACGGGGCGGGTCGACGTCGAGGAGATGCTCGACGTGATTTTCCGGGAATTCTGCATCGGTAAATGAATCGGGTGCGGGACGGTGCTGCGTCTCGAACCGTCCGGCGGTGTCCCGGTATCGCCGGCGGGCGATTCAATGGGTGGCCGATGCCGCCCGGGAGGTGCCCGGATGGT
>JAGRKY010000365.1 GCA_020442095.1 Bauldia sp. | reverse complement strand
AGCATCCGGTCGGCCTCGTCGAGGACGAGGAACTCGACGTCGTCGAGCTTCACGGCCCGGCTCTTGGCGAGGTCGAGCAACCGGCCGGGCGTCGCCACCAGCACGTCGACGCCGCCGCTGAGCTGGCGAATCTGCTTGCGGATCGGCACGCCGCCGATCGCCAGCCGGACGCTGAGGCGGAGATGCTTGCCGTAGGTGGTGAAGGATTCGACGATCTGGCCCGAAAGTTCGCGGGTCGGGCTGAGAACCAGCACCCGGCAGGACTTCGGCGTCAGGGGCTTACGCGATGTGGCGAGCTTGTGAAGGATCGGCAGCGCGAAGGCGGCCGTCTTGCCGGTTCCGGTCTGGGCGATGCCGATGAGGTCTCGGCCCTCCATGGCGATCGGGATCGCCTGTGCCTGGATCGGCGTGGGATTGGTGTAGCGGGCTTCGGAAAGCGCGCGTGTTATCGGCTCGGCAAGGCCGAGCGCGTCGAATGACATATATCAGTTCTTTCTATAAGCGGATTCAGCCCGCGGCCCTTCCGGACCGGGAACGCAAATCGCCGTCTGTCGGGGACATCCCGCGCGGCCTGGGCTGTCGTTTTCTTGGTTATTGGGAGCAGGCAGAAAACCGTAGGTCGGATTCCGTGCAACGCGGCCTGCTGGAGCGTTATGGCGCGTATATCGGTGCTCGATGCGAAAAAAGCAAATGATTTCTTTGCTGTGATGGCGGTCCGATAGCGTCGGTAGTCTGGCCGGGAAGCGCAAATTCGCGGACAATTCGGCCCGAAACGCCCTCCCTCCCGCCCATATGGCGTCGCGCGATCACTTGGCGCATAGCCGCCATGCACTTGCGATATTGCGACGCAGCAAAGCTCGCGCTACCCGTTGGGACAGTCGGAGCTCAGGATTCCGGCGACTCGCGGCGTCGTCGCTTCCGGCGAGGACGAATCTCCCCCAATCACCAGACGTGCTGATGCGCGGATTTCACGCCCCGCATTCGTATCGTGTCTTCTCGCCGGACGATTCATGAAGTCACTGACTGCCTATCGCGCCCAATGGTTCGGAAATGTCCGTGCCGATCTGCTCTCGGGCCTGGTTGTCGCGCTCGCCCTGATCCCCGAAGCCATCTCCTTCTCGATCATCGCCGGGGTCGATCCCAAGATCGGCCTCTATGCCTCCTTCTCGATCGCCGTGATCGTCGCGATCACCGGCGGGCGGCCGGGGATGATCTCCGCCGCGACGGCGGCGACCGCCGTGCTGATGGTGACGCTGGTCAGGGACTACGGCCTCCAGTATCTGCTCGCCGCCACCGTGCTGGCGGGGCTCCTGCAGATCGCGGCCGGCTTCCTGCGGCTCGGCTATGTGATGCGCTTCGTGTCGCGCTCTGTGATGACCGGCTTCGTCAACGCGCTGGCGATCCTGATCTTCATGGCGCAGCTACCCGAACTGATCGACGTTCCCTGGCTGACCTATGTCATGGTCGCGGCGGGCCTCGCGATCATCTACCTGTTTCCCCGAGTGACGAAGGCCATCCCGTCACCGCTGATCTGCATCCTTGTCCTCACCGCCGTCGCGATGGCCTTTGGCCTCGACCTGCGGACCGTCGGCGACATGGGCGAATTGCCGTCGACGCTGCCGGTCTTCATGTTGCCCGACATCCCGCTGACCTTCGAGACGCTGACGATCATCCTGCCCTATTCGGCGGCGGTGGCAGCGGTCGGCCTGCTCGAGTCGCTGATGACGGCGACCATCGTCGACGACCTCACGGACACGCCGAGCGACAAGAACCAGGAATGCATCG
>JAGRKY010000364.1 GCA_020442095.1 Bauldia sp. | reverse complement strand
GCGCCTTGTGGCCGCGGGCGTAGCGCGTCGATTCGAACAGGCCGAGCGAGCCGTTGTCGAAATGCGCCAGCACGGCTGCCGCATCGTCGATGCCGACGTCCTTCATCTTGCCGGTGCCGGCATCCTTGCGCTTCTTGACGAAGGTCTCGGTCATCGCCGTGAGGTTCTTGATCGGGCCGTTGATCCACATCGCGGTATCGACGCAGTGGGCGAGGAGGTCGCCGGTGACGCCCGAGCCCGCGGCCTCGACGTCGAGCCGCCAGGTGCCGGCGCCGCCCTGCGGCACGTCCGGGGAGATCGTCCAGTCCTGCAGGAAGTTGGCGCGGTAGTGGAAGATCTTGCCGAGCCGGCCGGAATCGACGACCTGCTTGATCAGCGAGACGGCCGGGATCCAGCGGTAGTTGTACCAGACGAGGCTCGCGACGCCGGCCTTCTCCACCGCCTTGACCATGCGCGCGCCTTCGGCGGCAGTGCGGGCGATCGGCTTCTCGCAGAGCACCATCTTGCCGGCCTTGGCGGCGGCGACGGCGATGTCGGCATGAAGGTCGTTCGGCACGCAGATGTCGATCGCGTCGATGTCGTCGCGCTTGACCAGTTCCTTCCAGTCGGTCTCGATCGACTCGTAGCCCCACTGGTCGGCGAAGGCCTTGACGGCCTTCTTGTTGCGGCCGCAGGCAGCCTTGAGGACCGGCTGGTAGTCGAGATCGAAGAAGTTGCCGACGCGGCGATAGGCGTTGGAATGGGCCCGGCCCATGAAGCCGTAGCCGACCATGCCGATGTTGAGTGCTTTCTTTGCCATCTGTGGGTTTCCTCTAGGCTGTCCCGGCGGTCCGTGCAAAGACCGGAATTTCAATAAGGATTTGGCGTCCCCGGACCAAAGGCGTCGATTATCTGCTGGGCGACTTGTCTCGCCCTGAGGCACTGTGGCTGGGGATTTGTCCTGTCGAAGGGGTTACCATCAATTACGCTCGGGTAGCCGTGGCTGCTGTTCCTCAGCAGAAAGGTGAGGTCAAGTCGGTATTTCGGGTCTTTCTTGAACTCGCGAGATGCCTCATCCAAGACACTTCGATTGGCCCACGACGGGGGAAAACGGCCGAGCCCAAACTTACGGCCAAACTCGCCGTAGGTCAGAAATTGGCAGCGCCCGCCTGCTACGCAGGCCTCCAATCCTCGTCGTATCCTCGGATCGAGCAATTTCTTGCCTACGCTTTTTCCCGTCCCTATTCCTGCCAGCCGTGGGCGTCGCGGACCTTGACCATCGCACCCAGGATCGCGTTCCAGGTTTCCTGCTTCTCCATCACCGAATTCGGGAACATGCAGCCGTCCCAGCAGATGTGGCGCATGGTCTTGGTGAGGTTGCCGTCGTCGTCGCGCAGCCAGTAGCCGGCATGCTTGACGACATCGAGCCGGCCATTGGGGTCGGTGACCTGGCAGTGGCGGCCGGTTGCCGCGTGGGTGCCTGATCCGAACACCGACCCGTCGTTCTGGGCGACGTGGAAGTCGAGCGTCCAGGGTCGCAGCGCGTCGGCGACCTTCTTGTAGGCGGCGTCGAGGGCGGCGGTGTCGCTCCAGTCGAAATCCGCCGGCAGGAGGCGGTCCTTCTCGGCATTGGCGCCGAGCACGAAGAGCATCGAATGAGCCATGTCGGCCTGGTAGCCGACGACGCCGGGCATGCCGACCATCTCGAGCAGCTTCACGTTCTCGCGCCAGGAATGCATGCCGCCCCAGCAGATCTCACCCTCGGCGGCGAGGAACTCGCCGTGGTCCTCGGCGATCTTGCCGGCCTCGCGGAAGGTCTCGGCGATCATCTTCGTGCCGCCTTCCGGGTCCTTGTCCCAGTCCTCGACGCTGGTCGAGGAATCGATGCGGACGCCGCCGGTCGGGCGGATGCCGATCTCGCGCATCTGCTTGCCGATGACGCAGGCCTTGCGGACCTGGTCGATGAAGCGCTTGCGGTCGTCGGCCGAGCCCATGGCCGAGCCGCCGCCGGCGCCGCCCCAGATCGGCGCGACCATCGAGCCGATCTTCAGGCCGAAGCTCGCGATGTGGTCGCAGACGCGGCTGATCTCGTCCGGGGTCGAGTCGATCGAGATATGCGGATCGGCGAGCCACAGGTCGATGCCCTCGAATTTCTGGCCGTCGAACTCGGCATTGGCGGTCAGCGTCAGCAGCGCGTCGAGCGAGATGAACGGCTCGGAATCGGGCGCGCCCTTACCGACGACGCCCGGCCACATGGCGTTATGAAGCTTGGGGTAGTTGTTCCCTCCAGCCACGTTTCAGTCCTCCCTTCGAAATCGGATTGCTTGTTCTGTCGCTTGATTCAGTTTGCGCTTTGCCGCGGGCAAATGTCGAGCCCGCACCCGCGGAGCGGGCGTCGGCGCTCAGCTCCGCATCGTGTTCCAGGGCGCCTCGCCGGCAACGTCGACCAGCTCGTATCCGATCTCGCCGACGCAGGGGCCGAGGATCGCCGCGATCTTCGCCTCGGTGTCGCCGACATTGAAGGAGGCGTGGACGACGTCGGCCGGGATATGGGCCGAGTCGCCGGGGCCGAGGATCCGCTTCTCGCGGTCGACCCATTGCTCGACCTTGCCGGCGACGACGAGGATCACTTCCTCCTGGTCGGGATGCTTGTGGAAGTCGTGCCCCTTGCCGGGCATCAGCGATACGTCGATGACGGTGAGCTGGTTGGCGCCGGTCGAGGGCGGGTGGCTCAGCCAGCGTAGCTGGCCCCAGTCGAGGATCTCCGGTTCGGTCTCGCTGGCAATGGTGAACCTGCGCGGCATTGTCGTTCCTCCCTGTGCGGCGCGGTTGCGGCCGCCTAGAAACTGATCGCCTTGAATCGCTGCGTCTGTTCGGTCAGTGCGGCCTCGACCGGCAGGCGCTCCATGCTCGATGCGCCGTAGAAGCCATGGCAGTTGCTGCAATTGCGGAGGATGAAGGCGGCGTCCTCCGGCATGGCGATCGGCCCGCCGTGGCAGAGCACGATCACGTCGTCGCGGACGGAGAGCGCGGCATCCGAGATCGCATCGATGGCGGTGACGCATTCCTCCAGCGTCGCCGAGGAGGTGGCGCCGATCGAGCCGCCGGTGGTGACGCCCATATGGGCGACGATGATGTCGGCGCCGGCCTTCGTCATCGCCCGCGCCTCGTCCGGATCGAAGACATAGGGTGTGGTCAGCAGGTCGAGCCCATGGGCGGCGGCGATCATGTCGACCTCGAGCGAATAGCTCATCCCGGTCTCCTCGAAGGCGCGCCGCATCTTGCCGTCGAAGAGGCCGACGGTCGGGAAATTCTGGACGCCGGAGAAGCCCATCGCCTTCAGCTCGGCGAGGAATTGCGGCATCAGGACGAAGGGGTCGGTGCCGTTGACGCCGGCCAGCACCGGCGTGTGCCGGACAACCGGCAGTACCTCGACCGCCATTTCGCGGACGATCTCGTTGGCGTTGCCGTAGGCGAGAAGGCCCGCCGCCGAGCCGCGCCCGGCCATGCGGTAGCGGCCCGAATTGTAGATGACGATCAGGTCGATACCGCCGGCTTCCTCGCATTTCGCGGAGAGTCCGGTGCCGGCGCCGCCGCCGACGATCGGCACCTTGCGCTGCACCATATCGCGGAATGTGCGGAGGATCTGCTCGCGGGCGATCGCGGCCATGGGCTGTTTCCCCGGGTTTTCCCGCCGCTCTCTACCGGAACGATCAAATTATCGGAAAACCACAATTGCTTTTGTCGTGAGACGTGCGTATCGTATTGACATGACCGTCTCACGTCAAGTGCATGGCAACACGCGCGCCGCCGGGACGGGCGCCCGGGCGCGCATGAAAAAAAGGATGCTCGACACGGCGATGAGGCTGATGGAGGAAGGCCTGATCCCCTCGGTAAGCGAAGTGGCGGAGGCGGCCGAAGTGTCGCGCGCCACGGCCTATCGCTATTTCCCGAGCCAGGCCGCGATGATCCAGGAGACCGTCGCCCAGGCGCTCGGGCCGATCCTCGAATGGGAGTCGGATTCGACCCAGGCCGAGGAGCGCATCGCCGATCTGATCGACTTCGCCTATCCCCATATCGAGACCTATGAGGCGACCCACCGGGCGGTCCTGATGCTGGCCATCGACCAGTGGACGCGCGGCAAGGCGGGGACGCTCGGCAACGAGGCGCGGCTCGTCCGCGGCAATCGCAAGCGCCTGCTCAATGCGGCGCTCAAGCCATTGAAAAACAGACTGTCGCCTGCTGAATTTGACAGATTGACGCAGGCGCTGTCACTTGTATTCGGTACGGAGGCCCTGGTTGTCCTCAAGGACGTCTCGGGCCTCGACGGAGAGGAAGCGCGGCGGGTGGCGATATGGGCCTCCCTCGCGCTGGTCCGGGCGGCGATCGCCGAATCCGAAGGTGTCGGACGCCCGCGTAGTCGAAGGGAAGCAGGAACAAAAAGCGGCATGAAGACCGCCAGGAAGAGGACAGGACGCACGGTTAACTGAATTCCGCCACTCGCATTGGCGGATCGGTTTGATAAAGGGAGAGAAACGCATGCTGAAGAAGAAATGGACTGCGTTGCTTGCGGGCGCCGCCATGGCGTTCACCGTCAACGCGGCGGCCGCCACCGAGCTCACGATCTTCTGGGCCGAGTGGGATCCGGCGAACTATCTGCAGGAACTCGTCAACGAATACACGGCCGAGACCGGCGTGACGGTCACCGTCGAGACGACGCCGTGGTCGGACTTCCAGACCAAGGCCTTCACCGAGTTCAACGCCAAGGGCGACGCCTACGACATGGTGGTCGGCGACTCGCAGTGGCTCGGTGCCGGTTCGACCGGCGGCCATTATGTGGACCTCACCGACTTCTTCAACGAGCACAAGCTCGGCGAGGTGATGGCCCCGGCGACCGTCAAGTACTACGCCGAATATGACGGCAAGTACTGGGCGATCCCGGCGGAAGGCGACGCGGCCGGCTGGGCGTATCGCAAGGACTGGTTCGAGGATCCGAAGGAGAAGGAAGCCTTCAAGGCCAAGTACGGCTACGACCTCGGCGTCCCGGAAGACTACAAGCAGCTGCGCGACATCGCCGAGTTCTTCTATCGTCCCGACGAGAAGAAATACGGCATCGCCATCTACACCGACAACTCCTACGACGCGATGGCGATGGGCATCGAGAGCGCCGTGTTCAGCTATGGCGGCGACCTCGGCGACTATTCCACCTACAAGGTCGACGGCATCATCAACTCGCCGGAGAACATCGCGGCGGTCGAGATGTACAAGGATCTCTACGGCTTCACGCCGCCGAACTGGGGCAAGGTGTTCTTCCAGGAGGACAACCAGGCGATCACCGAGAACCTGGCGGCGATGAGCATGAACTTCTTCGCCTTCTTCCCGGCTCTCGACAACCCGGCGCTGAATCCGAATTCGGCCAACACCGGCTACTTCGCCAACCCGAAGGGTCCCGGCGGTGCGCAGCATGCCGCTCTCGGCGGACAGGGCATCTCGGTCATCTCCTATTCCCAGAACAAGGAAGAGGCGATGAAGTTCCTGGAGTGGTTCATCCGCGACGACGTCCAGCAGAAGTGGGCCGATCTCGGTGGCTACACCTGCAGCCAGGCGGTTCTGAAGTCGGACAAGTTCCGCAACGCAACGCCGTATAACGAGGCCTTCTACCAGTCGATGTTCATGGTGAAGGACTTCTGGGCGGTGCCGGAATACGCGGAACTGCTGACCGCGATGAACAACCGGCTCTACCCGTTCGTCGTCGGTGGCGAGGGAACCGCCAAGGAAGCGCTCGACGGCCTGGCCGGCGACTGGAACGCGACCTTCAAGAAATACGGCCGGATGTAATCCGGGTTCACACCCGGAAGCCGGGGCGGCTCACGCCGCTCCGGCTTCCCTAGCCGTAACAGAAAATCGGGCAACCGACGGGGGGAAGCGTTGGCGGTCATTGCACGACTGGAAAGCGATACGCGGGCAGCGGCGCGTGGATGGAGCGATCTGACCATCCGCAACGTCTTCATCCTGCCGACACTCGCTTTTCTCATAGTTTTCAACATTTTCCCGCTGATCTACTCGCTCGGCTACTC
>JAGRKY010000363.1 GCA_020442095.1 Bauldia sp. | reverse complement strand
CGGTATCTCTGGAGGTCGGCGACGCTTCCGGACGACCTGCGGGGGCTTGCTGCCCTTCCCCTCTTCCTGGCGCTTCGCGCCGCGGTGCGGGCGAAGGTCGAGGCGCTCCGCTTCGCCACCGTGGACCACGACCGGAACGCCGGCCTCGATGCCCACCGGTATTTCGATTTCGCCCAGGCCTTCCTCGAACCGGCACAGACCCGGCTGATTGCCGTCGGCGGCTATTCCGGCACCGGCAAGACCTCGCTGTCGCGGTCGGTCGCGTCCCATGTCGGCCGCGCGCCGGGGGCGGTGCATCTTCGCAGCGACATCGAGCGGAAGCGGCTGATGGGAGTCGGCGAGTTGGATCGCCTGCCGCCCTCGGGCTACGAACCCGAGGTCACGGAGAAGGTCTTCGCCGCGCTGCGCGACCAGGCCGAAATGGCGCTGACCGCCGGCCACAGCGTCATCGTCGACGCCGTCCACAAGACGCCCGACGAGCGCAGGCTCATCGCCGCCGTGGCCGAGAGGCTTGGTGTCCCCTTCACCGGTCTGTGGCTGACGGCGCCGGTCGAGGTGCTGATCGGCCGGATCGCCCATCGCCGCGCCGATGCATCCGACGCCACGGCCGCCGTCGTCATGCTCCAGGCAGACCAGCCGAGCGGAGAGATCGACTGGACGACCCTCGACACGACCCGACCGATCCGCGACAACACCGCGGCAGCGCTTCGCGCCGCCCGGCTGCCCCCTGAACCCGTGAACACGCCCCGACAGGCGGGCAGCGCGGCGTCGCGAGAATGAATCCCGAGAACGAGACGGCCCACGACGCCGGCGCGCAAAACGAAAAGGCGCCAGCCTGTCGGACCCGCGTCCGGAAGCTGGCGCCCCCCTGCGACTACATTCGCGAGACCTTGAACTTTCTTCGCGGACGCCTCAAAAAAAACGGTGTCTACTCGAACGCTTGGTCCCGTCTCGTAGCTGGCGCCTCAATACCCGCGACGGCTAGCACGTCCAGGCGGTTATCGAGGCAGCCCCGCACCGTACAGAATATCGCAGGCTTTTCGGCTGTCAAGCACCGGTTTTCGGACCGCGAAACCGGATTTCGGCCTTCAGATCACAGGAGCACACATCAGTCGGATGGCCGATACCAAAAAGAATGGGCCATCGACGCGGGTGTATCGGCTCGGAACGTGTCGGTCACACCGCCCCAATGCGGTTGGCGAGTGTTCCGATCTTTTCAACCGTCAGTTCCACGAGGTCGCCGCGATCGAGATACCGCCCGACCTCGAGGCCGCAGCCGCGTGGTGTCGTGCCCAGGCCAATCACCTCCCCCGCCTCCAGCGTTTCGTCGCGCGACATGTAGGAGACCGTGGCCTCCGGCGTGTGGACCATGCCGTCGAGAACTGCCTCCGCGATGACCTCGCCATTGATCGACACGGACGCTGCAAGGCCAATGGGATCGTCGAGCTCGTCGATCGTCACGATCCATGGCCCCATCGCATTGGCCCCGTCGAAGCTCTTCGACTTGGACGGACCGAAGCCGCCTTCGGCTTCGCGGAGCTGGAAATCCCGCGCCGAGAAGTCGTTGTAGATGGTGTAGCCAAAGAAATGCGAGCGTGCGGCCTCGACCGGAATATTCCGGCCGCGCCTGCCGACGACAAGGCCGAGCTCGAGCTCGTAGTCGATGACACGGCTGAGACCCGGCCAGGCGATCTCGGCGCCATGGCCGACGACATTGAGCCGGTTCTGGAAGTAGAAGACGGGCCGGTCCGAGAAGGCCGCCGGCACGTCGGCGAGCGGCCCGGCATCATGGTCGCCGGCGAGCCGGCGCATGCCGGCCGGCGCGTGGCGTATGTGCTGCGCGAAGAGCGCGGACTCGCGGAGCTGGGTCGGCCTCGGCAGCGGCGGAAGGAAGGTCGCGCTCGCGGTCGGCACCGAGAAACGCGGCTCGTCACCGAGGACCTCGAACAGCGAATGGGCGGCCGCGAGGCCGGCTTCGCCCGCCTCGATCAGCGCCCGCATCGACGCGAAGGGGCCCGCATCCGCTCCCGAATGCCGGGCGGCAGCGGCGAGATCGAAGGCAAGGTCGTCGTCGCCATGGATAATCGCGACGAAGGGACCGTCGGCCCCGACCAGCGTGGCAAGTTTCATAGGCGGATCACCCCGGATTCGGGCATGGCCGCGAGATAGCGGGCAAAGCCGGTGCGCAGGTCGTAGCGCGGGAACCAGATACCGTCCCACCGGGCGAGGCTGAAATCGTCCTGGACCTCCGGTGCCGGGTCGGCGCCATCGACAAGCTCTATCCTGGCATCGGGGAGCACGGCGTGCACGCGGTCGACAACCTCGGGCATGGTCAGGCGTTCCCCCGACGTGACGTTGAGGACGTCCGACGGAAGATCCTTCGCGTCGAGGCAGGCGAGCACCGCGCAGGCGACATCGTCGACATGCACATAGTGATAAGGGAATGCCGGGTCGCAGGCGATCGTCGTCGCCAGCCCGGCGGCGTGGTCACCGACAATCCGCCGGAAGGGGCATTCCGCCCGCCGGTACGGCCCGTAGACCCGCGTGATCCGCAGGCTGGCGCCCGGCAGGCCGTAAGCCCTGGCGAATGCGGAGACCAGCGCCTCGCCGGCGACCTTGCTCGCCGCATAGGCGCTGGCGGGCTTCAGTGGATGGTCCTCGTCGATCGTCCCCGGCCCGACATCGCCGTAGACCACATGCGACGAGCAGAAGACGAAGCGGCTGGCACCGAGCCGCCGCGCTGCATCGAGAAGGAATGCCGTCGCCGTTATGTTGATGTCGACGGTTCTCAAGGGGTCTTCGGCGCCCATCACCGGCGACGAGAGCCCGCCGGCGTGGACGACCGCCTCGACCCCTTCGTCACGCATCAGGGATTCGAGACGGTCGGTCTCGGCGAATGAAACAAGACGGAGCGTTGGGTCGTCCCGGCCGAAATCGGTCCGGTCGACCCCGATCGCCTCGTCGCCGCGTTCGGCGAGCGCGCGGCGGACCGCGAGGCCGACGAGGCCGGCGCCGCCTGTCACAAGCGCCCTCATGGTCTCTCCGAATCCGAGAATCCGGTCATCAGGCAAGCAGGCTCCTTGCGAGCATTCCGTGGACACCCTTCTCGACGTTGACCGACTGGGTGACGTGAAAGTCGGCGGCGAGCGAACAGAGCTGGTAGGCCTGCTCACGCGACAGGTTGGTGCGGGCCGTGACGATGCCGATCATCTCGCGAACCGCCCGGCGCATCGCCTCGTCGAGATCGGAATGCATCCCCATGCTGATGAAATGCGTCGTGGTCTCCGCACGCGGATAGGAAATCAGCGGCTCCCGCCCCTGACGCTTGTGGAGGACGAAGGTGAAGGTGCCGGTGAGGCAGGTCTCGAGCGCCGTGACACAGACCTCGCCATGCCCCTGTACCGCGTGACCATCGCCGACCGTGAACAACCCGCCCTCGGCCCAGACCGGAAAGAAGATCGTCGCCCCTGCGCCGAGGTCCTTGTTATCGAGATTGCCGCCGTGCAGCCGCGGCTCGCGCGAGGATATCTCCCCGTAATCCGGCGGCGGCGCCACGCCCATCACACCGAAGAACGGAGCCAGAGGAAGGTCCGTGCCCCAGGGCAGGGTCGCCACCCGGCGCTCACGGTCGATCGGGATATGGTCAAGCACTCGTTCGGGCATGATGAAGTCGTCGGGCAGGGTCCCGTCGAACGGCTCGATGGCGTTGAAGCCCCAGTTGCCGCCGAGCTCGATGGCGTCGACGCGGACCTCGAGCATGTCCCCCGGCTCTGCGCCCGCAATGGCGATCGGCCCGGTCAGGAGATGCCCCCAGCGGAACGGAAGGTCGGCGGCATGGATGGCGCGCAAGCCTTCGGGAACGATCATCCCCGATCGCTCGTCGGGCATCAGCTCCGCGCCTCCGGTCAGGCATTCGACGACCACCGTATCGCCCGACTCGACCTGAAGGACCGGTGGCATCGCCGCCGAGAAACGCCCCCAGGAGACAGTCTCCGGCGTCGCATGAAGCATGTGTCTCGTCATGATCTCCGCCACCCGCCTCCCTCGTGAATCTCGTCGGTCCTCACCGAAGCATCCCTTCCATGCCGGCGTCACAGCGCGCACCGAACCGGAGACGCCCGTCCGCGCTGCCCCGTCGAGGGGCATCAGACGGGATTTGTCCCCGCCCCTTGCGGAAATTGCATCATAGGGGCTGGACAGGCCAGATAAAAGAGGTCAGACTTTTGACCTCTGAACTATGTTGACCGAATCCTGACGAGGTGCGAGGGTCCGCCCCTTTCAACCAGTCAGGGAGGACCACATCGTGGATACGAGCCATTTCGAGGATCTGACCGCCAAGATCTGGGCGTCCGGAACGCCCCGGGAAGACCTCGTCCAGCGCGTCGCGAACGCCCTACGCGAGCAGATTCTGTCCGGACGCCTCGCGGGCGGAACGCGCCTCGTCCCGGAAGCCCAGCTCGCCCGCAATCTCAGCATCAGCCGCCCGACACTCCGCGAGGCCATTCGCGTCCTGGCGCGCGAGGGGCTGCTCGAGGTCAAGCATGGTGTCGGCACCTTCGTCGTGTCCGAACCGTCGCCGATCCTCGGCTCTCTCGAGATGATGCGCTCGATGACCGACCTGATCCGCTCGGTCGGCGGCGAACCTTCGGTCTCGGACCTGGAGATGGAAGTGACCGGCGCCTCGTCGGCGGTCGCCGATGCGCTGGAGATTGCCCCGGAGACCCAGGTCACCCACATCTCGCGCGTCCGGCTGATCGACGGGCGCCCGCTCGTCTTCTCGCACGAGTATCTGCACCTTTCGACCGTGGACGAGGACTTCAAGCTCCTGTCGAGCTTCGACGGCGGGTCGCTCTATGAATTCCTGCGCAGCAAATGCGCCCGCCCGATCTCGCACAGCCGCGTCCTGATCACCGCGGTCGCCGCTGACGCCGACAACGCCAGATGGCTGAAGCTGAAGCGCAATGCACCGCTGCTTCTGGTCCGCGAAACCCATTTCGATTTCAACGGCCGGCCGATCCTCTACGCGGTCAGCTACCACAATTCGGAAGTCGTCGAATTCACCTCCCTAAGGTCCGGTCTCCTGACATGACCTCCGAATTCGCCACCCTCGGCAACATCACCATTGACGACCTCGTCTTCCCTGATGGCTCGACAATGTGGTGTTCGCCGGGTGGCAATGCGGTCTATTCCGCGCTCGGCATCGCGATATGGGGCGAGAAGCCGGACGTCATCGCCCCGATCGGACCCGAATACCCCACCGAATCTCTCGAAGGTCGCGTCGATCTTGCCCGTTGTCGCCGCCTCGACAGAAACCTCCGCAACTGGGGGCTCTACGAGGAAGACGGAACCCGGACCTTCACCTTCCGCTCGAAGACCCGTGACTGGCGCGCCTTCAGCCCCTCCCCCGACGATGTCGGCGACGCGCGCTACCGGTATGTCCATCTCGCCCCGCTGCCCTGGGATCTCCAGATCACCTTTGCCGAGCACTTCCGGGCAACCGGCGCCCAGGTCATCTCCGTCGATCCGGACGACCGCTACCTCGACCAACTCGAGGATGCCGATTTCGATCGGCTGCTTGCCGCCATCGACCTCTTCCTGCCGAGCCTCCAGGATGCCACCGCCCTTTTCCCCGGTTCGTCTCCGTCGGCGGCGATCGCCGCCCTGAGGAAGAGAGCGCCGGAGGTTCCGGTGATCGCCGTCAAATGCGGATCGGACGGCGTGCTGATGCACGCGGCGGGATCTTCGGACCTTATCCAGGTGAAGTCGGCTGCCGTCGACGTAGTTGACGCGACCGGCGCCGGTGACGCGTTTTCCGGCGGCGCTCTGCTTGGCTACGCGCGCACCGGCGATCCCGTCGAGGCCGTCCTCCACGGCAGCGTTTCGGCGTCTTACGCCGTGGCCGTCAACGGACCGGGCGCGCTGGTCCGCGCCGAGGGCGGCGAAACGGCCGCGCGACTGGAACGCCTGCGACCAACCGTTGAAATGATTCCGTTTTGAACCTGACCGGGAACGCGCTGCGAAATGCGCAAACATCCAAGGAGTAGAAGACGTGGAGAATGAAAAGACCGTGATGTTGCGCGAAATCGCGATGCAGCCGGATTTCGTCAAGGACAACATTGACGACATGCTGGCCTACATGCGTGGCGTCCTGAAGGGACGCGAACCCGGCACGCTGCGGCATGGCTTCTCGATCGGCTGCGGCGACAGCTATTTCGCCGCCATCGCCGCCCGCAGCTTCATGATGAAGGCCACCGGTCTCTTCATCGAGCCGGTCGAGGCGCTCGAATTCTCGCGCTACCTCGTGGAAGACCTTCCCGACGATTCCTTCGTCTTCGGCATCTCCAACTCCGGCACCGTCTCCCGCACGATCGAAGGCGTCCACCTCGCCCGCGAAAAGGGCGCCTGGACCTTCGGCGTCACCGTCTCCGAGGACAACACGCTCGCCCAGACAGCCGAGACCCTGATCAAGGTCAACGCCACGCCCAACATCAAGATCCAGGCCGACGGCTCGCGCGTCGTGACCCCCGGCACCATCACCTACACGGCCAGCATGCTCGGGCTCTTCGTCGCCGCGATCGCCTTCGGCGAGCACGTCGGCAACCTCGATCCCGCCAGGTCCGCCGCTCTCGTCGCGGAGCTGAAGGCGGTCGCCGGCCAGATGGCGGCGGCCGATGCCGGCACAGCGGAAATCGCCCGCAAGATTGCGCCAAGCTTCACCACCGACCGCCATACGGTGATCCTCGGCGGCGGCCCCAACTACGCCACCGCATATTTCGGCGTCGCCAAGTGGTTCGAATCGCTCACCCGCGGCTCTCACGTCTCCCAGCTCGAGGAGTGGGCGCATGAGCAGTATTTCATGACCAACGAGACGGTCGACACCATCATCATCCTCCCGCCGGGCGGCGGCCACAGCCGCGGCCTCGAACAGGCCCAGGCGGCGCGCGACATGGAATCGCGCGTCATCATCATCGGCGCCGAGGACGACCAGGCCGCCCGCGACGCCTCCGACGTCTACTTCCCGATGCCGGCCGGCATTCCCGAATACCTGACGCCATTCGTCTACAAGCTGCCGTTCGAATATCTGTCCTGCCAGATTGCCGCCGAGCAGGACATCGCCTTCCTGGGCTTTAACGACCGCAAGCGGCAGGAAGTGAATTTCCGCCAGATCTTCGACTCCTCGCAGGCGGCGGTCCGGGCGGCATCCTGATGGGCGCGCTGACCGACCTCATCGCGGGCGGCACGAAGCCGGTCATCGGCATGATCCAGCTCGCTCCCCTCCCCGACAGCAGTCGGTGGCGGGGGAGCACGCTGGAGGCGGTCCTCGAGCCCGCGCTCGCCGAGGCGGAACTGCTCGCCACCAACGGCATCGACGCGTTGATGGTCCAGAACTTGGGTGACATCCCGGTGGCGCCGCGTGTTGCCGCCGCCCAGGTCGCCTGGATGACCCGCGTCGTGTCGGAGATCACCCGGCGCTACGACCTCCCGGTCGGTCTGAACCTGCTCGAAAACGACGCCGAGGCGATGTTTGCCGTTGCCACCGCGGCCGGTGTCGATTTCGTCCGGATCAAGATTCTCGTCGGCGCGATGATGACGCCCTTCGGCATCGAAAGCGGCCAGGCGCATACCGCCATCAAGGCACGGACCCGCTGGAACGGCGACGGGATTTCGATCTTCGCCGACGTCCACGACCGGACCGGCACGCCGATCGCGACCTCCGGCTTTGCCGAGGATCTCGACTTCGCCGTCCGCCTTGGCGGCGCCGACGGCCTGGTGCTCACCGGCAAGAACCACGCACAGACGATGGATTACATCCGCGAGGCACGAAAACTGCTTGGTCCCGTGCCGATCCTGGTCGGCGGCAGCGTCAATGCGGATAACTGGCATGAGGTCACCGCGGTCGCCGACGGCGCGATCGTCAGTTCGTCCCTGAAGTCCTCCGGTGCTGCGACCGGAAGCTTCGATCCCGAGAAGATCCGGAAGTTCATGGCCACGGTCACCCGCTCGGCAGCGGCCTGACTCCCAAAAACAACAAGAAGAACGAGAAACGCGACAGTCCAGAGAGAACAACGAGGAAAGGGTTTCTGTGATGCTTAAATCTATTCTTGGCCGCGGTTTGGCCGTGGCATTGGCCATCGGGCTCGGCTCCTCCGCCTATGCGCAGGACAAGCTCAAGGTCGCGATGATCACGTCGGAATCCGGCCTCGGCGACCGGTCGTTCAACGACATGATGGTCGAGGGCATGAAGAAGGCCGAAGCCGACTTCGGCGCCGAATATGTGGTCATCCAGCCGCGCGCCGTCTCGGAGTTCCAATCGGCGATCGCCCGCGCGGCGGGTCAGGGCTTCGACATCATCATCGGTTCGTCATTCGACATGATCAAGCCGATGCAGGAAGTCGCCAAGGCCTTCCCCGACCAGAAATTCGGCCTCGTCGATGTCGGGCCCGAGCCGCTCGGCCCCAATGTCGTCTCGACCGTGACCAAGGACTGGGAAGGTTCCTTCCTGGTCGGCTGGATTGCAGCAAAGACGACCAAGACCGGCAAGATCGGCTTCGTCGGCGGCAAGGACATCCCGATCATCCATCGCTTCTTCATTGGCTATTACTACGGAGCCAAGATGGCTAACCCGGATGTCGAGGTATTCGAGAGCTATTCCGGCACCTTCACCGACCCGGCGGCGGGCAAGGAATATACCCTCGCCCTGATCAACGAAGGCTCCGACATCAACTACGCGGTCGCGGGCTCGACCAGCGCCGGCGTCATCGACGCGGCAAAGGAGACCAACACCTTCGCCATCGGCGTCGACTCCAACCAGAACTATATGGCGCCCGGAAACGTGCTGACCTCGATGATGAAGCGCGTCGACACCCAGGCCTATGACATGATCAAGTCGATCGCCGACGGCGACTTCAAGGGTGGTGAGGTCCTCTACTACGGCCTCGCCGAGGACGGCGTCGCCGCCGCCATGGACGAGTATAACGACGGCCTGATCGCCGAAGACGTGCTCGCCGACGTCGACATGCTGAAGCAGAAGATCCTGACCGGCGAGATCGTGGTTCCGAACTATTTCGACCTGGAGCCCGGCCAGAAGGAGATGGGCAAGCCGCCGATGGCGACGCCGCCGTCGGTCGCCGACGCCAAGTGATCCAATCGTGAGACCAGCCGCGGCGATCTCCTCGCCGCGGCTCCCCCTCCCGACAGAGGATCGATCATGAGCGCCAGTGACGTCGTAGAGATCACGGGTGTCGTCAAGCGCTTCGGCGACTTCACCGCGATCCACGATGCTTCCTTGACAGTCCGCAAGGGCGAGGTTCACGCCATCGTCGGCGAAAACGGCGCCGGCAAATCGACCCTGATGAACATCCTTTACGGCCTGCTTCATCGCGATGCCGGAGAGGTGAAACTCTTCCAGGAATCCGTGAATTTCTCCGGGCCGGCCGAAGCCATAGCCGCCGGTGTCGGCATGGTCCACCAGCACTTCAAGCTGGCCCCGACCTTCACCGTGGCGGACAACATCATTCTCGGTTCCGAGCCGATGCGTTCGCTCGGCCGCCTCGACCGCGAACGCGCCATTCGCGAGACCGGCGAGATCAGCAAGCGCTATGGCCTCGACCTCGACCCGCGGGCGATCATCAGTTCGCTTGCCGTCGGTCTGCGCCAACGCGTCGAAATCCTCAAGGCGCTCTACCGGGAGGCCCAGGTCCTCATTCTCGATGAGCCGACGGCGGTGTTGACCCCGCAGGAAACGCGCGAATTGTTCGCGACCATCCGCACGCTCGCCGAAAACGGCCATTCGATCATCTTCATCACCCACAAGCTCCGCGAGGTGCTTGCCGTTTCCGACCGCATCTCGGTGATGCGCCAGGGGCGCATCGTGGCGACGCTCGACAACAAGGACGTGACGGCCCAGGAGATCGCCAGCCTGATGGTCGGCAGGACCGTCCTGCTCCGCGTCAACAAGAGCAAGGCGAAGGCAAGCGACGAAGCCCTCCTCAGGGTCGACGGCCTGACCGCCCGCGGCGAACGCGGCGAGACCGCGGTCGACGACCTTTCGCTGACCGTCCGCTCCGGCGAGATCGTCGGGCTCGCCGGCGTCCAGGGCAATGGCCAGGATGAACTGGTCGAATGCATCGCGGGCCTCCGCCGTCAGGTTTCCGGCACCATCGACATCTGCGGACGGAGAGCGGCCGCCGACCCCCGCGCCAATCGCGCGGCCGGCCTCGCCTACATCCCGGCCGACCGCGGTGGCGTTGGCCTGTCGCTTGACAGCGCGATCTGGGAAAACCTCACGGTCGGCCATGTCGAGGAATTCGGCCGCGGCCCGATGCTCGCGATCCGCGCCGCGCGGCAGCGCGCCGGATCGCTGATCCAGAGCTTCGACATCCGCGGCGCCGAGCTCGACAAGCGCGCCGGGTCGCTGTCCGGAGGCAATCAGCAGAAGGTTCAGGTCGCCCGCGAGCTCACCCGCGATGCGCGACTGGTGCTCGCCGAGCAGCCGTCCCAGGGCGTCGATATCGGGGCCATCGAATCGATCCACCGGATCCTTGTCGAGATGCGGGACGCGGGACGCGCCGTCTTCGTCATTTCCGCCGACCTCGACGAGATCTTCTCCCTGTCGGATCGAATCCTCGTGATCTATCGGGGGCGCATCGTCGCCGATCTCCTCACCGAGGAGACCGATGCCGAAACCGTCGGCCGCTACATGGGCGGGCTCGATGAACCCGCCCCGCCCGACCAGCACAAGCCGGATACCGGATCCGGCGATGAGGCATCCGCTCATGTCCGCTGAAGCCGCAGTCCCGACCGGAGGCCATTTTTCTCTGGCCGGCCTCGTCAAGCCACTTCTCCAGCCGCTCATCGCGGTCGCGATCGCCGTCGTGGTCGGTGGCCTCCTGGTTCTGTCGCTGGGGGAGAACCCGTTTGAGATCTACTGGCTGCTGATCAGCGGCAGCCTCGTCGGCTGGCCGAACTTCCTGGTCACCCTGCAGATGATGAGTCCGCTGCTGTTTACCGGGCTGGCGGTCGCCATTTCCTTCCGCGCCGGCCTGTGGAATATCGGCGCCGAGGGCCAGATGATCATCGGCGCCCTCTTCGCGGGCATAGCCGGCTTCGCGGTCGACCTTCCGACCTTCCTCCACATCCCCTTCTGCCTCGCCGCGGCGTTCCTCGGCGGCCTGCTCTGGGCACTGATCCCGGCTGTCCTCAGGGTCTGGCTCAACGTCAACGAGATCGTCGTCTGCCTGATGATGAACCCGATCGCCCTTCTCTTCTCCGGCTATGTCTCGACGCATCTCCTCAAGGCGCCCGGTCCCACCAACAAGCTGCCGGACATCGCCGAGACGGCGGTCCTGCCGACCTTCTCGCTCTATTCGCAGGTCAATGCCGGCTTCATCATCGGGCTCGCGCTCTGTCTCCTCTTCGCGGCCATCAACGGCTGGACCAAGAAGGGCTTCGAGTGGAAGATCATGGGCCTCGCCCCGCGCTTCGCCTATTACGGCGGGATCAAGGTGCCGCTGCACGCGGTCGTCGTGATGATGATCAGCGGCGGCATTGCCGGCCTCGGCGGCGCCGAACAGGTCCTCGGCGAATACCGCGCCTTCTACGACAACTTCTCGCCCGGCTACGGCTTCGACGGCATTGCCGTCGCGATGCTGGCCAACTTCAACCCGATCGGCGTCGTACTGGCCGCCTTCCTGTTCGGCGCGCTCAATGGCGGCAGCGCCGTCCTCCAGATGATGACCGGTCTGAGCAAATATCTCGTCCAGGTCCTCCAGTTCATCATCGTCCTTATCCTCGCGGCCCAGTTCACCTGGGGCTGGCTGCGCAGCCGCAAGAACGCCATCACCGCCCAAGAGGACCGGCTCGAGCCGGAGACCGAGGAGAGCTGAGCCATGGACTCCGACATCGCCTTCTCAGCCGTACGCATCTCGACGCCGCTGATCTTCGCCGCGATGGGCGGCCTGCTCACTTATCAGGCGGGCATGCTCAATATCGCGCTCGACGGCTTCATGATCGTTGCGGCCTTCGCGGCGATCGCCGTTGCCTATGTCACCGGCAGCCTCGGCATCGCCCTGCTCGCCGGTGTCTTCTTCTCGGTGGTCATGGCCGCCCTGCTGGCGCTGTTCAACCTGCGCTTCCGGGCCCACATCTTCATCGCCGGCATCGCGGTCACCTTCCTCGCCTACGGGCTGACCGCACTGCTCCTGAAGGGCCTCCTCGGCGAGGACGGTGTCTTCTCCGCGAACACCATCCCGACCTTCTCGACCATCGAGATCCCGTTGATCAAGGACATTCCCTGGATCGGCCGCGTGCTCAGCGGCCACACGATCCTCGTCTATCTCGCCTACCTGTCGGTCCCCGTCGTCGCCTGGTTTCTCTACAGGACACGCTGGGGCCTGCGGGTGCGTGTGGTCGGCGAGGCCGAGGATGCAGCGCTGGCCGCCGGCGTCAATGTCGAGCGGATCAAGCTGCAAACGA
>JAGRKY010000362.1 GCA_020442095.1 Bauldia sp. | reverse complement strand
TGGCGGTCAGATCCTCGAAATGGCTTGTATCCACCGTCAGTCCTCCCTGACTCGTTGCAAAGGTCGCGGACCCTCGCACCCCGTCAGGTTTCGGTCAACAAACTTCAGAGGTCAAAAGTCTGACCTCTTTTATCTGGCCTGTCCAGCCCCTATGATGCGCCATCGGGATCGGGCGGGGGATAACCGCCCGTGACGGTCGTGATCGCGCGGTACGGCAAGGGTTTTGCCGCCGGCGGGGCGACCGGTTCCCGAAGGATGGAAGGCGCCGGCGGTGGCCGCATGCCCTTCTGATTGAAGGCGGGAGACGGTGGGACAATGACCAGACACATGCTTCACGCCACGCCGGAGACCGTTTCCTGGGGGCGATTCTCGGCCGCGATGCCGCCGGTGCTCGAGGTCGAGTCGGGGGACACCGTCGTCGTCGAGTGCCTGACCGGCGGCGCCGAACTGATGCCCGACGAGGCGACCGGGATGATCGTTCCCGAACGCCTGCGGGCGATCCATGCCGCGGACCTGCCGTTCCGCTGGGGCCATCTCCTCACCGGTCCGATCGGCATCGCCGACGCGGAGCCGGGGGACATGCTCGAAGTCCGGGTCGAGGCGATCGAACTTGGCGCCAACTGGGGATTCAACGCGATCGAGCCGTTCGACGGCACGCTGCCGGACGACTTCATCATGCCGGAGCGGGTTCTCGATCACATTCCGATCGACTGCGAGCGGAAGGTGGCGACGCTGCCGTGGGGGACGGAGCTTTCGCTGGCGCCCTTCTTCGGGGTGATGGGCGTCGCGCCGCCACCGGAATACGGCGAGATATCCTCGCGCGAGCCGCGGCTCCATGGCGGCAATCTCGACAACAAGGACCTCGGGGTCGGGGCGACGATCTACTTTCCGGTCTGGGCGGATGGCGCGCTGTTCACCGTCGGCGACGGACATGCGGTCCAGGGGCATGGCGAGGTCTGCGTCACGGCGCTGGAGACCTGCCTGACCGGGACCTTCACCTTCATCCTCCACAAACGGCAGGGGCGGGAGCCGCTGATCTCCTATCCGCGGGCAGAGACGGCGACGCATTTCCTCAGCATGGGGATGCATTCCGATCTCGACGAGGCGATGCGGCGGGCCGTCCGCGAGATGATCGCCATCGTCACCGCCCGCACCAACCTTTCGCGCGAGCAGGCATACCAGCTCTGTTCGCTCGCCGCCGATTTCCACGTCACCCAGTCGGTCAATGTCGAGAAGGGCGTCCACGGCATGCTCGCCAAGAGCCTGCTCGCGTGATGGCCGGTTTCCTGTCTCGGAGGAGCGCATGAAGGTTCTCATCACCGGCGGCGCCGGACTCGTCGGACTCGCCGTCCGGCGCGCGCTGGCCGAAGGCGGCCACACGGCCGTGGCAATCGATCGGACCGTTTTCGGGCGGGACGACCCGTCGCTCCGGCTTGTGTCATTCGAGGAGACGGATCGTCTCGAGGCCCTGATGCGCGACGAGGGGATCGAAGCGGTCGTCCATGCCGGCGGGCTGTCGTCGCCGGTGATGGGCGCGGAAGACCCGATGAAGACCGTCGCCGTCAACATCACCGCGACCGCCTTCCTCCTCGACGCGGCACGGCGGCTCGGCATCGGGCGCTTCGTCTTCTGCTCGTCGCACGTTGTTTATGGCGATGTCGGGCCGGGCCTGATCGACGAGGACTTCCCGCTCAAGCCCGCGTCGGCCTATGCGGCCAGCAAGGTGGCCGGGGAAGCGCTCGTTTCCGCCTTCGCCAGGGCCTATGGTATGGCAGGCGCCAGCCTGCGGATCACCCGGGTCTACGGGCCGTACCGGCGGGCGGAATGCCCGTTCCAGCAGATCATCCATGATCACGCGGCGGGGCGGACGACGACGATCGCGTGCGATCCCGCTTTCCCCTATCACTATGTTCATGTCGACGACGTCGCCGGCGCGGCGCTCGCCTGCCTCGAAGCGAAGGACCTGCCGGGCGATGTCTTCAACGTCACCTCGGGCGAACGGCTGACCATGCCGGAGGTCGTCGAGCGTGTCCGGTCCGTGCTCCCTGACGCGAAGATCGTGCTCGTCGACGGCACCGACCCGGCGCCGGAGGTCCAGGACGACTTCAGCCTTGCGCGCTGGGACGGCGTCTGGGCTCCACGATATGACCTTCGCACCGGCTTTGCCCGCTATCTCGCGGCGATGCCCGAAACCGGGGTGATCCGCTCATGAAGCTCGCCACACTTGCCCGGGCCGACGGGCCCTATGTCGCGATCGTCCACGACGGCGACAGCCTTGCCTTCGATCTTGCCGCCGCTGCCGGCCGGGCGGGCGCGGATACCGCTCCCTTCGGGTCGATGCTGGCGCTGATCGAGGCCGGCGAGCCCGGTCTTGCCGCCGCGCGGGCGGTATTCGCGGATCTCGGCGGGGAATCCCGCTTCTCGACGCCGATCCGGGACGCCAGCTTCCTTCCGCCATTGCCGCGGCCGACCCAGCTGCGCGAGTCGGCGCTTTTCTCCCAGCACATCCGCCACGCGCCGGCGGGCATGCGCCGGCTCGCCGGTGACAATGCCGCCAGGCCGCTCGACGCGGTGCCGGCGGCCTTCTCGGAGCGGCCCGTCTTCTACTTCCAGAACCGGCTCAATGTCGTCGGTCACGGCGCGGAGATCGCCTGGCCGGCGCTCAGCCATGTCATCGACTACGAGCTGGAGCTCGGCCTCGTCATCGGCAAGGCGGGCCGGGACATTCCGGTCGAATCCGCCCGGTCCCATTTCTTCGGCTACACCATCTACAACGACTTCTCCGCCCGGGATTTCCAGTTGCGCGAGGCGGAAGGCGGCTTCGGTCCGTCCAAGTCGAAGAGCTTCGACGGGGCGAATGCGATGGGACCGTGGATCGTGACAATCGACGAGCTTGTCGATCCCGTCGGCCTTGCGGCGTCCGTATCGATCAACGGCGAGGTCATCGCCGAAGCCGTCCTCGACGGGATGGTCCACACGCCGGAGGCCACGGTCTCCTACATGTCGCGCGACGAAACGCTGGAAGCGGGCGAGGTGATAGGGCTCGGGACGACGCCGCGTGGCTGCGGGCTGGAGGTCGGCCGGTATCTCGAGCGCGGCGACCTGGTCGAACTGACGGTGGAGGGGATCGGGACCCTCGCCAACCGTATCAGAGCAGGCTGATCAACTCGGCGACAGCATCGGCTTTCCGCCCCGGATCCAGGCGCTCGCGGCAGGAAATCCGGCGCTTGACAGCCGCCAAACCTGCGATATTCTGTCCCATGCGGGGCTGCCCTTATTGCCGCCTGGACGTGCTAGCCGTCGCGGCAATGAAGGCGCCAGCTACGAGACGAGATCAAGCGTTCGAGTAGACACCGTTTTTTTGAGGCGTCCGCAAAGAAAGTTCAAGGTCTCGCAAATGTAGTCGCAGGGGGGCGCCAGCTACCGGACGCGGGTCCGACAAGCTGGCGCCTTTTCGTTTGGCCACCCCGTCGAGTGGACCTCCCCCTCCATCTCCTTGAACCTCCCCGTCCATCTCCTTGAAATGTCGGCTGCCCGTCAGGGCGCGAGTCCGGCGGCGCGAAGGGCCGCGGCGGTATTTTCTCCGACCGGGCGGGTCGCATCGATCGTCGACCATTCGATGTCGCCACTCGGCTGGTCGGCCTGGAGCATGACCACGGCGGCAGTGGCGTCGGAGGCGTCGGCGCGGCGATGGGCGATGCGGCCGATCAGCGTCTCGACCGGTGCGGTCAGCCACAGCCCCGTGAACGGCACCCCGAGCCGTTCCGCCACGTCGGCTATCAGGCGGCGCTCCTCGGGCGTCTTGTGGACGGCGTCGACGACCACGCTCTGGCCGGCGGAAAGCGCTGTCCCGGCCTGATCGCGCAGCGCTGCGAAGACCTGTTCGGTGACCTCAGGCTCGTAACCCGCTGGCGGCAGGCGGTCGAACTCGTCGACGCCCATCAGCCGCTTCCGCTCGATGTCGCTCCTCAGATGGATGGCCCCCGGCGGCCGGCCGAAACGCCACGCCACCGACCGCGCGAGCGACGTCTTGCCGGTTCCCGAATAGCCTCCGATCGCGATCAGCCGGGCCGGGACCGGCTCGAGGAAGGTCCGGGCGTGGTCGAAATAGCGTCGGGCGTCGCGGCTCGCTTCGCTGTCATGGTCGACGGTGACGAAGCGCAGCGCCTCGATCTTGGCGCGAACCGCGGCGCGGAGGGCGAGGAAGAGGGGGAGGGTGGCCAGCCCCTTCAGGTCGTCGGCGATCGTCCCGGATTTCCAGAGATATCGGTTGAGAACGACATTCGCTTCCTGATGAAGATCCCGCTCCCAGAGATCCATCAGCAGGAAGGCGAGGTCGTAGAGGATGTCGATGGTCGCGATCGACTCGTCGAATTCGATGGCGTCGAAGAGGACCGGTGTGTCTTCGATCATCGCGATGTTACGGAGATGGAGATCGCCGTGGCAGCGGCGGACATAGCCTTGCGCGCCGCGTTCCAGGAGGAGGGGGCGAAGCGACGCGAAAGCCTCCCGCATGGCCTCGGCGAAGGTCGCTGCCTGCTGCGGATCGAATATGGCGCGCTGCTCGACCAGCGAGCTAACCGTCTCCTCGACGACGCCGCCCAGCGCCTCGGTCGCCGTGGCGCCGTCGCGTCTTTCGGCCTGCGCGTGGCTGTCGACGGCCGCGGCGGCCAGGTCCCTCAGCAGCGGCGGGTTCAGGCCATCGCGTTCGGCGACGCGGTCGAGCGTCCGCGTCTCGTCGAAGCGCCTGAGATGAACCGCCCATTCGACCGGCTCGTCGCCGCCGAAACGGAGCGCGCCGTCCGCGCCGCGGCAGATCGGCACCACGCCGATGTAAAGGTCCGGGGCATAGGGCCGGTTGACCCGGATCTCCGCTTCGCAGGCAGCCCGGCGCTTTTCCAGGGTCGAGAGGTCCATGAAGGGGAAGCGCACCGCGCGCTTGACCTTGTACACATCCGGGCCGGCGAGGAAGACCGCCGCCGCATTCGTATCGATGCGCTCGACCGGTGTGGAAAGGCCATGGGTTGCCGGATCGGCCAGGAAGGCGAAGACCGCGTCCTGCCCACTGCCCATCACGCTCTCGGGACCGGGACGGACAGGGCAGTGGCGCGATTGAGCTGATCGTAGATGCGCAGGACGTCCTCGCGGATGCAGAGGCGCGTGCCGGGCGTGACGACGGCGGCGGTGCCGGCGGCGGCGCCGAACATGGCCGCGTCCTCGACCGATTTCCCGTCCGCGAGGGCAAGCGTCATCGCGCCGACGAAACTGTCACCGGCGCCGACGGCCGACTTCACCTCGACCTTCATCGGCGGAATGTGGAAGGTGCCGCGCGCCGACGCGATCACGGCGCCGGCCGATCCCATTGTCACCGCGACGATCTCGGCCTTGCCGTCCGCCACCATCTGGGCCGCGACTTCGCCGCAGGATTCGCCATCGAGTTCCTTGCCGACCAGTTGCTGGAGCTCGTTGAAGCTCGGCTTGACCAGATGGATCGGCGTGTGGCCAAGCGTGGCGCTGAGGCCCGGACCGTGGCTGTCGAGGACGAACCTGGCGCCCTTGTCAGCGGCGATCTTGCCGAAACGGACCAGGATGTCGGGCGCGGAGCCGGCCGGGATGCTGCCGCTGGCGACCAGCCACGAGAAGCTCGCCGATCGCACCGCATCGAGCGCGGAATTGACCTCATCCATGGTCAGCTCGGCGCCGCTCGGCACGAAGCGGTATTCGAGACCGGTGCTGCGCTCGTAGACCATGTGCGCCATGCGGGTATTGCCGGCGACGCGGATGACCCGGGTGTGGAGCCCGATCCGGCCGAGCAGGTCGGCGAGCAGGTCGCCGGTCACCCCACCGGCGATGCAATAGGCTTCGACATTGCCGCCGAGCTCGGTGATGACGCGGGCGACATTGACGCCGCCGCCGCCCGGTTCGAAGGTCTCGTTCGAGGTGCGTGTCTTGTGTGTCGGACGGACGACCTCGGCCTCAGCGGAGACGTCGATGGTCGGATTGAGCGCCAGTGTCAGGATCTGCGGCAAGGAACGCTCCCTGATGGGGTGGCGGAGGGACTGATGTCGAGAAAAGCCGGTGATGGGCGCGCCGTCCAGTTGCGTCCCGGCAATCGATCGCGGCACGAGGTCGCGGCGGCCATTCGTGGAACAGCTGAAAGTGACGGGTTTTTGCCCTGTTCGCTATCGTCGCCCATGACATTTCGCTCGTGAAAAAGTGACTGTGGCCGAGACCCGAGCCACCATATAACGTCTTGTGCGTCCGCGGGGCGCACGAGCAGGACGTTGGAATGGCCATCGATATTACCCACGGCGGCGCGTTCGTTGCCGGTCTTTTGTCTTTCGTGTCGCCTTGCGTCCTGCCGCTGGTACCGCCCTACCTTTGTTATCTGGCCGGCGTCAGCCTCGACCAGCTTACCGGCAATGCGCCGACGACCGTAGGCCGGCGGACGGTCTTTTATTCCTCGATTGCCTTCGTCCTCGGCTTTTCGACGATCTTCGTGCTCCTTGGCGCAGCCGCGACGGCGATCGGCCAGGTGCTGAGAAGCTATCTCGATATCCTGACGATCGTCGGCGGCGGCATCATCATCATCATGGGCCTCCATTTCCTTGGGGTGTTCAAGATCGGCCTCCTTCATCGCCAGGCGCGGATCGAGGTCCGGGACCACCAGGCGGGTCCACTCGGCTCCTACCTGATGGGGCTCGCCTTCGGCTTCGGCTGGACGCCGTGCATCGGTCCGGTGCTGTCGGTGATCCTGGGGCTCGCCGGCGCGGAGGATACGGTCGGCAGCGGTGCGCTGCTGCTTGCGATCTATTCCGCAGGGCTCGGCCTGCCGTTCATCGCCGCCGGACTCTTCGCCGGCCCGTTCATGAAGTTCATGCAGCGCTTCCGCGGCCATGTCGGCAAGGTGGAGAAGGCGATGGGCGCGTTGCTGGTGGTGACCGGCGTCCTCTTCGTTACCGGTCAGATCACCACGATCGCCTTCTGGCTGCTCGATCTCTTTCCGGGACTGGCGCAGATCGGCTAGCCCCCGGCTTGACCGGCGCATCGTTGCCGCATCGTCCATCGCATGGCTATTAGGGTCTCGCACCGCCGAATCACGCGATTTTCAGGCATTATGCGGGTAGGTAACCCGCGAACAGTCCGAGCGACGAGCCGCGCCATGCCGAAACGATCCTGCCTAGCCATCATTCTCGCAGCCGGCGAGGGGACGCGCATGCGCTCCGACACGCCGAAGGTGATGCATCCGGTCGGCGGGCGGCCGATGCTCGGATACGTGATCGAGACCGCGCGGGCGGTTGGCGCGGGGCGGATGGCGGTGGTGATCGGCCCCGGGGCGGACGCGACGCGGCGCTATGTCGAGGCGACCGGGGCCCCCGCGGCCGTGTACGAACAGCGCGAAAGGCTGGGGACCGCGCATGCCGTGCTGGCGGCGCGGAAGGAACTCTCCGGGCCGGACGACATCCTCGTCCTTTATGGCGACACGCCGCGGATGACGGCGCAGACGCTGAAGCGCATGCGGCGGGCGCTTGCCGGCGGGGCGGAGGTGGTCGTGCTCGGCTTCCGGCCGCCCGACCCGGCGCGATACGGCCGGCTCATTGTCGAGGGCAAGCAACTCCTCGCGATCCGCGAATTCAACGACGCGACGCCGGAGGAGCGGACGATCGGCCTCTGCAATGCCGGCGTCATGGCCTTCGCTGGTACCGCTGCCGGCCTGTTGAAGAAGATCGGCAACGACAATGCCAAGGGCGAGTATTACCTGACGAACCTCGTCGAGCTGGCCAATGCGGCCGGCAAGAAGGTGGTTGCCCTTGAAGCCGACCCCGACGAGGTGCTCGGCGTCGACAACCGGATGCAGCTCGCCGTCGCCGAACGCCTCTTCCAGCAGGAGGCGCGGCGAGGTGCGATGGAGGGGGGCGCGACCCTCGTCGACCCGGAGACCGTCTATTTCAGCTTCGACACCAGGATCGGCCGCGATGTGTTTGTCGAGCCTCACGTTTTCTTCGGCCCTGGCGTTTCGGTCGCCGATGGCGCGACAATTCGGGCCTATTCGCATATCGAGGGCGCGACCATCGCCGGCGGCGCCCTCATCGGACCCTTCGCGCGGCTAAGACCCGGCACGGATGTCGGTGGCAAGGCGCGGGTCGGCAATTTCGTCGAGGTCAAGAATGCCGTCGTCGACGCGGGCGCCAAGATCAATCACCTGTCCTATATCGGCGACGCCCATGTCGGCGCGGCCGCCAATATCGGGGCGGGGACGATCACCTGCAATTACGACGGCTACTTCAAGTATCACACGGAGATCGGTGCCGGTGCCTTCATCGGATCGAACAGCGCGCTGGTCGCGCCGGTGACGATCGGCGACGGCGCCTATGTCGGTTCGGGCAGCGTCGTCACCCGCGACGTGGAGCCGGACGCGCTGGCCGTCGCGCGGGGGCGCCAGTTCGACCGAGCGGGCTGGGCCGCGGATTTCCGCAAGCGGTCTGCCGCGAAGAAGAAGGCGCGCCGCTAGAGGGGCTTGCCGATGCCTCTTGCCATGGAACATGCGTTAAGGCTGGAAACAGGATGTGATTTCTCGACCGCTATGCACCCGCTAATACTCGCGTCGAGATACCCGTTCCGGTGAACAGAGCGATAAGCGTATGTGCGGCATTGTAGGCATTCTTGGCTCCGGACCCGCGGCGCCGCTCCTCGTCGATGCACTCAAGCGGCTCGAATACCGTGGCTACGATTCGGCCGGCGTGGCGACGCTCGAAGACGGCCACCTGACCCGGTGCCGCGCCGAGGGGAAGCTCCGGAACCTCGAGGAGCGCCTGGCCCGGCAGCCGCTCTCCGGCCATTCGGGGATCGGACATACGCGCTGGGCGACCCATGGCGCACCGACCGAGCGGAATGCGCACCCGCATGCCACCGACCGTCTGGCGCTGGTCCATAACGGCATCATCGAAAATTTCCGCGAACTCCGCGAAGAGCTCGAACAGACGGGCGTCGTCTTCGCCACCGACACCGATACAGAGGTCGTCGCGCAGCTCATCAGCCGTAACCTCGAGAAGGGCATGGGCCCTGCCGAGGCGGTCAGGGTCGCGCTCGGCCGGGTCGAGGGCGCCTTCGCGCTGGCGATCCTTTTCGACGGTGATGACGACCTGATGATCGGCGCACGGCGGGGCAGCCCGCTGGCGATCGGCTATGGCGACGGCGAGATGTTCCTCGGCTCGGACGCGATCGCGCTGGCGCCCTTCACCGACCAGGTGACCTATCTCGAGGATGGCGATTGGGCGATCCTGACCCGTGCCGGGGCGACGATCTTCGATGCGAGCGGCGTCGAGGTCGAGCGGCCGATGACCCGGACGATGGTCAGCAGCCTGCTCGTCGACAAGGGCAATTACCGTCATTTCATGACGAAGGAGATCCACGAACAGCCCGATGTCGTCGGCCGGACGCTCGGCCACTATCTCGATTTCGCGGCCAGCGAAAGCGGGACCAAGGCCGGGTCGAATATCGACTTCAAGTCACTGGACCGGCTGTCGATCACCGCCTGCGGGACCGCCTATTATGCCGGGCTGGTCGCGAAATACTGGTTCGAGCGCTTCGCGCGGCTTCCGGTCGACATCGATATCGCCTCCGAATTCCGCTACCGCGAACAGCCGCTGACCCCGAACGGCCTGTCGATCGTGGTCTCGCAGTCGGGCGAGACCGCCGACACCCTCGCTTCGCTGCGCTATGCCAAGGCGGAAGGCCAGCGGGTTGCTGCGATCGTCAACGTCCAGGAATCGACCATCGCGCGGGAGTCCGATTTCATCCTGCCGACACTCGCCGGTCCCGAGATCGGGGTGGCCTCCACCAAGGCCTTTACCTGCCAGCTTTCGGCGCTGGCCTCTCTGGCGGTCGCGGCCGGCAAGGCGCGGGGCCACCTTTCGAGGACCGACGAGGAAAGGCTCGTGCGGGCGCTGAGCGAAGTCCCGCGCCTGATGAGCCAGGCGTTGAAGCTCGAGCCGCAACTCGAGGCGCTTGCCCGCGATCTCTCCAAGTTCCACAACATGCTCTATCTCGGCCGCGGCACGAATTTCCCGATCGCGCTGGAAGGGGCGCTGAAGCTCAAGGAAAT
>JAGRKY010000361.1 GCA_020442095.1 Bauldia sp. | reverse complement strand
ATGACGCGCTGCGCTGGCGGGCGTCCTCGGCCTGGGTGATGGATGACGAGACGCCGCGCGCAGTCGTTCTCGCAACCATCGGAAAACGCTGGGGATTTGGCGCCGATGGGCTCGCCGCCATGATCGACGGTGTGCCGCATGCACCGCCGCCCTTGAGCGAGGCCGAGAAGGAGCGGATCGACGACGCCGATCTCGGTGCGGCGCCCGATCATGTCCGCGGGGATATTCCGGAATGGCTCGCGCCGCATTTCGCCCGGAGCCTCGGCGAAGGATGGGTCGGCGAAGCCGAGGCCCTGGCGCTCAGGCCGCCCCTCGACATGCGGGTCAATCGCCTCAAGGCCGATCGCGACAAGGTGCTGAAGTCACTCGCGAATTTTCATGCAGCCGAGACGGCGATCAGCCCCGATGGCCTGCGGATCGCGGCGACGGAGGGTGACGGCCGGCACCCGAATGTCCAGGTCGAACCCGGCTTCCAGCGGGGGCTTTTCGAGATCCAGGACGAGGGGAGCCAGATCGCGGCGCTAATGGTCGGGGCGAGGCCCGGCGAGCAGGTTCTCGACCTCTGCGCGGGGGCCGGCGGCAAGACGCTGGCGCTCGCCGCGGGCATGATGAATCGGGGTCAGATACAGGCAACGGACAGCGACCGGGCGCGGCTGGCGCCTATTTTTGACAGGCTGAAACGGGCCGGGACACGCAACGTCCAGGTCCGTCCCGCCGGTGTCCCGCTCGACGACCTCGAAGGGCGGATGGATGCCGTCCTGATCGACGCACCCTGCACCGGAGTCGGCACATGGCGGCGCCGCCCCGACGCCAAGTGGCGGCTGAGCGAGCGCAACCTCGACGACCGGACCCGGGAACAATCGGCGCTGTTATCCTCGTCGGTGCGCTTCCTCAAGCCGGGTGGCCGGCTGGTCTATGTGACCTGCTCGCTGCTCGCCGAGGAGAACGACGACCGCATCGCCGCGCTCCTCGCGGAAGGGGCGGGGGTATCGCTCGTCGCGCCGGCGACGGCGGTCGAGCGCGCTCTCGAACCGGAGGTCGGGACGCGCCTGCTGGCGGCTTGCAGGCAGACGGCGCATGGCGTCATGCTGACGCCAGGGAAGACTGGTACCGATGGCTTTTTCGTCAGCGTGCTGGAGAGGACAGGGTGATGATGAGGAAGCTGGTTTCGTCCGTTGCACTGCTTGTGATGACCGCGCCGGCTTTCGCGGCCGAGCCGTTCGAGGGCTCATGGGCCTATGACTGCAGCATCCCTGCCGGCGACCTCGTTCCGACCGTCATCAAGGACGGCAAGATCGTCTACTACGAGAGCGAATGCGACATCGGCTCGGTGACGCCGGTCGGCACCGCGGGCCAGGCCTGGAAAGTGACGGCGAGCTGCGCCGGCGAAGGCGAGACCTGGGACCGCAACATGATGCTCGCTGTGGAGGTCGGCAACGAAGGCGAGCCGGTCCAGCTCATCGAGGTCGATCTCGACGCCGGCTATGTCGTCGCGAACAGGCGGTGCGGCGACTGACGGCGCATTCCCGGAACGCCCTCGTCAGGCGATCGGCGGTGTCGTAGACTTCGGCGGTCTTCCCTCGCGCGTCCCCAGGAGCTTTCGCCAAGTGAGATCCCTAGCCGCTGCCGTCGTCACGCTCGTTGCCGGCGCCGGGCCGGCGCTTGCCGCGACCCCGATCGACGGAACCTGGTATTTCGAATGCAACCCGGACATCCCCGATGCCGAGAACACGACCGTCATCGGCGATGACAAGATCGTCAGCGGCACGCTGGTCTGCGACATCATGAACATCAACCGGATCGGCGGCGAGGGGCAGGTCTGGCGGCTGAGCAACTCCTGCGTCGAGCAGGACGAGCGCTGGATCGAGGACGTGATCTTCGGGCTCGAAGTCGACATCGACGGCAAGGTCCTGCACCTCGTCGAGGTCGGGATGAACGAGGGCTACGTCGTCACCTACCTGACCTGCAAGTAACGCCGGGCAAAGACCATGCGGAACGCTTCGCCACCGACCGTCGCCACCTATGGCGAGATCGCCGTGCTCTACGTCATGGCGACGGAGATGGAATACGGACCGCATCTGAAGAACCGGATCACGCCGGTCATCACCGGCGTCGGCCCGGTCGAGGCGGCGGTCGGCGCGGCGGCGGCGCTCGGCGAACTCGACCGCGCCGGCGCGCTGCCCAACCTTGTCTGTTCGCTCGGCACGGCCGGCTCCGCCAAGCTGGAGCATGCCGGAATCTATCAGGTCTCGAGCGTCGCCTATCGCGACATGGATGCCTCGCCGATCGGCTTCGACAAGGGCGTGACGCCCTTCGCCGACGAGCCGGCGGTGATCGCGATCCGCGACCGCATACCCGACCTGCCGGCGGCGTCGATCTCGACCGGCGGCAACATCGTTTCCGGCGCCGCCTATGACGCGATCGCCGCCGACATGGTCGACATGGAGACCTACAGCGTCTTCCGGGCGGCGCGGGCCTTCGGCGTGCCGATGATCGGCCTGCGCGCGATCTCGGACGGACGCAGCGACCTGACCGGGCTCCACGACTGGACGGAATTCCTCCACATCCTCGACGAGAAGCTGGCGCTGGTCCTCGACGACCTTGCCGGCCACATCAAGGAAGGACGCTTCCGGCCCAGTCGGTGACATGAGGGGAGGGCGAGTGGGCGTCATCCTGATCATCATTGTCGTCGCCGTCGTTGCTGCATTGGCGGCGCACCTGGTCGCGCGCCGGCTTTTCGACAGGGAAATCGAAGCGGCTTTCGCAGGCGTCGGTGCCGTCACCCCGGTCGCCGTCGATCGCGATGGCCTGCCGCCGCCGGTCCGCGCCTTCGCCGAGCGGAACACAGCCGGACGCCCGGACCTGCCGCGCGAAGTCCGGCTGATCCAGGCCGCGGAAATGAAGCTCAAGCCCGATGCCGGATGGACGAAGGTTTCGGCGCGGCAGGCGATCGGGATCGGCGCGCCGGCCTTCGCATGGGATGCCAACGCGACGATGGCGCCGCTGGTTAGCGTCCGCGTCATCGACGCCTTTGTGGAAGGCGAGGGACGGCTGAAGGTGCGGCTCTTCGGCTCCGTGCCGATGGTGACGGCGACAGGACCGGAGGCGAGCTACGGCGAGCTGTTCCGCTATCTTGCCGAGCTCGCCTGGGCGCCTCACGCGATCCTCGCCAACCCGGCGCTCCGCTGGCGCGCGATCGACGGCCGCACGGTCGAGGTGGCGGCGGATACCGCCGACGGACAGACCGCGCGGGTGCGGCTGATCTTCGATACCGACGGCGACGTCGTCGCGATCGAGGCCGACGACCGGCCAAGGGACGAGGGCGGCAAGCTGGTTCCGCAACCGTGGCGCGGCACCTTCGGCGACTACCGGGACTTCGACGGCATCCGCATTCCGACGCGGGCCGACGTAACCTGGATCACCGACGCAGGACCCTTCACCTATTTCCGCGGTGAGGTCGTCACGTACCAAGCGAAGTGACCGGCAGGCCGTCACACGTGCGGGCTCAGGCCCGGTCGTCGCTCCGGTCGTAGTCCCGCCGCGAAGATTCGATGACGGGGCGGTGCTCCCGTGCCCAGCCTAACAGCGCCCGAAGCGGCTTGATGAGCGAGTGTCCGACCTCGGTCAGTTCGTATTCGACCTTGGGCGGCACGGTCGGATAGACGGCCCGATTGACGAGACCGTCGCGTTCGAGGCTGCGCAGGGTGCGGGTGAGCATCCGGTGCGAGACGCCGTCGATGGCGCGCATCATCGCGTTGAACCGCAACGGCCCCTTCGACAGGACGCCGACAACCATGACAGTCCATTTGTCGCCGATACGGTCGAGGACCCGGCCAACGGCAAGGCAATCGGATTTCGCCGGCGGCTCTTCCGCTTCGGCGTCCCTCGCGGGGTTGGTGGGTGCCTGCCCTTCCATCGCAATCTCCGACCGGAAACGATCACCAGTGATCGTTCAGGACATACATGTGCATTCTTGTGGTTCGCCACGATATCCAACAAATCGTTACGAACAAAATGTTCGTGCCGGGGGTGGCTGGTGTGTTGCCCCACGACGCCCCGGCCAGGCAAGACGAAAAGCGACACCTTTCAATGGCCCTGACCCTCTACGACAACAGTTTCTCACCCAACGCTTTGCGGACCCGGGCGGTAGCCTATGAACTCGGCCTCCCGATCGAGCTCGTGAGCATCGACCTGCGCGGCGACGAACGGACAACCGACGACTATCTGGCCCTCAACCCCAACGCGAAGGTGCCGACACTGGTCGACGGCGATTTCGTGCTCTGGGAGTCGCGGGCGATCAACGCCTACCTCGCCGGCCTGGCACCGGAGTCAGGGCTCTATCCACACGACCCGAGGGAGCGCGCGATCATCGACCAATGGTCCTACTGGCAGGCGATCCATCTCGGACCCGCCATGCAGAAGCTGGCGATGGAACGCTACTTCAAGAAGAAATACGGGTTCGGCGAGCCCGACCCGGCCGCGATCGAAAAGGCCGAGAAGGATGTCGACCAGTTCCTCCGGGTGCTCGAGGACGACCTGAAGGACAAGGACTGGGTGGCCGGGAGGCTGTCGATCGTCGATTTCGCCGTGGCCAGCACCTTTGTCTTTCGCAAAGAGGCGGGAATCTCACTGGCGGATTTTCCCCATGTCGTGGCGTGGATCGAGCGCGTCGAAGCGCGCCCCTCCTGGCGGAAGGCAATCGAGCCGATCGTCGCCGCCGCCTGAAACGAGCACGGCCAGGCGTCGGCTACGAGCGTTCCGCCAGAGCGAGCCTGACGCCGAGCGCGACGAAGGCGCCGGCGAAGGCGCGGCGCATCCATGTGAGCACGGCCGGCCGGGAGATGACGTGGCGCCTGATCCATGCGGCGAAGACGCCGTAGCCGACGAAGACCACGAAGGTCAGCAGCATGAAGACGCCGGAAAGCTCCAGCATGCGGGTGAGCGGATGCGCTTCTCCGGCAGCGATGAACTGCGGCAGGAAGGCGAGGAAGAAGATCGAGAGCTTCGGGTTGAGGACATTCGCCAGGATCGCATCGACGATGATCCTGAGCGACGAGCGACGGTCCTCCGTGGCCTCGACCTTCAGGACGCCGCGCTCCTTCAGGGTCATCCAGGCCATGTAGAGGAGGTAGGCGACGCCGAGGTATTTCAACGTCTGGAAGGCGAGGGCGCTGGCGTGGAGGACGGCGGCGAGGCCGGTGATCGCGGCGACGATATGCGGGAGGATGCCGAGGGTGCAGCCGAAGGCGGCGACGACGCTCGCCCGCGCGCCGCGCGAGAGACCGACCGCCATCGTGAAAAGCACGCCGATCCCCGGCGCGACAACGACAATCAGCGACGTAACGAGGAATTCGATGCTCATTTGGCAGGTGTCCCCTCGGGCGAAATGGTAGTCCGGCGAAACGGCAGGAGCCACCCCGAAAACGAACGCGGCGCTTGCCCGCCCCGTCCCGATCGGCAAGAAAGGCTTGCCGAATAATCAGACCAATGAGGGGGCATGACGCCATGACCGAGTTTCCGAGCTTCGACCTGAGCGGGCGTGTCGCCCTGGTGACCGGGGCCGCGCGCGGCCTCGGGCGCGCGATCTCGCTGGCGCTCGCCCATGCCGGCGCCGACGTGGCGCTGGGGCTGAGGACCGCGGGGAGCGCCGACGACCTCGTCGCCGAGATCGAGGCGATGGGGCGGAAGGCGCTGCCGCTCGCCATGGACGTCACCGACCTCGGCCAGGCCCAGGCCGGGATCGACAAGACGATCGAGACGCTCGGAAGCGTCGACATCCTGGTCAACAATGCCGGCGGCGGCTGCCCGGAAAAGCATGCCGAGGACGTGCCGGTCGAGGATTTCGACCACACCGTCGCGGTCAACCTCAAGGGGCTCTATTTCACCAGCCAGTTCGCCGCGCGCTTCATGATTCGCCAGGGCTTCGGCCGGATCATCAACATCTCGTCGCAGGCCGGCCACGTCGCGCTGCCCGGCGAGTCGGTCTACTGCATGACCAAGGCGGGCGTCTCGCACCTCACCAAATGCTTCGCCGTGGAGTGGGGGAAATACGGCATCACGGTCAACGCGGTGGCGCCGACCTTCATCGCGACGCCCGGTACCGAGGAGATGCTGGCCGACGAGGCATTCCACGCCGACGTCCTCGACCGGATCGCCGCGCTGCACCGGATCGGCAAGCCGGTCGAGGTGGCAGGCGCAGTGGTCTTCCTCGCTTCGCCCGCGGCCTCGCTGATCACCGGCGACACGATCATGATCGACGGCGGCTGGACGGCGCGCTGACCGGCACCGGCTGAATCGATCTCTCAGCCGCCCTCGGGAAACGGCGGAAAAGACTCGGCAATCCCCGGGCGCGGCGCCTTGGCCAGTTGCAGACTCGCGCCGCATTGCCTATGCGGGTGCGGATCACCCACGAAGCCACGGGCGATCGCATGACCGACACCATCCTCATTCTCGATTTCGGCAGCCAGGTGACCCAGCTGATCGCGCGGCGGGTGCGCGAGGCCGGCGTCTATTCGGAGATCGCGCCGTTCAACAAGGCGGAAGAGGCGATCGCCCGGCTGAAGCCGAAGGGCCTGATCCTCTCCGGCGGCCCGGCCTCGGTGCTCGACGCGGAGTCGCCGCTGCCGGCGATGGCGGTCTACGAGGCGGGCCTGCCGATCCTCGGCATCTGCTACGGCGAGCAGGCGATGGCGCTGCAGCTCGGCGGCGGCGTCGAGGCGGAGCATAACCGCGAGTTCGGCCGGGCCTTTGTCGCGGTGACGAAGCCGGCCGGGCTGTTCGAGGGCATCTGGGCGGTCGGCGAGAACCACCAGGTGTGGATGAGCCATGGCGACCGGGTGACCGCCGTGCCGCCGGGCTTCGAGGTGGTCGGCACCTCGGAGAATGCGCCCTTCGCGATGATCGCCGACGAGGCGCGGAAATTCTACGCGATCCAGTTCCACCCGGAGGTGGTCCACACGCCGGACGGCGCCAAGCTGCTCGCCCGCTTCGCCCGAGATATCGCCGGCTGCGCCGGCGACTGGACGATGGCCGCCTTCCGCGACCAGGCGATCGCGCGGATCCGCGATAAGGTCGGCGACGGGCGGGTGATCTGCGGGCTCTCGGGCGGCGTCGATTCGGCGGTCGCGGCGGTGCTGATCCACGAGGCGATCGGCGAGCAGCTCACCTGCGTCTTCGTCGACCACGGGCTCTTGCGCCAGGGGGAGGCGGAGCAGGTCGTCGACCTCTTCCGCGACCACTACAACATCCCGCTGGTCCACGCGGAGGAGGCCGACCGCTTTCTCGAGGCGCTCGCCGGGGTGAGCGACCCCGAGGCCAAGCGCAAGATCATCGGCGGGTTGTTCATCGAGGTCTTCGACGAGGAGGCCGCGAAGGTCGGCAAGGTCGATTTCCTCGCGCAAGGGACGCTCTATCCCGACGTCATCGAGAGCGTCTCGGCGCTCGGCGGCCCGTCGGTGACGATCAAG
>JAGRKY010000360.1 GCA_020442095.1 Bauldia sp. | reverse complement strand
ATGCGGATGCCAGGGAAAGCCGGCGAGGTAGTCCTCCGGCCGGTCGTTGCGGAAGTCGTCGAACAGAAGGAAGGGGTCGAACGCGGTGGTTTCCCCGAATCCGAAAGCACGGTGCAGCTTGACGCCTGCGCCTTCGATATGCGGTTGCGCCTGGGTGACGCTATGAACGGGGCGGAGTGACATGATGAGCTCCCGGGTTCGAAAAGTTCGATTGAACAGGACCCGATAACTCGGCCGCATGGTCCGGATTTTCAAGGCCGGCATAGCAGCTCTGCGCGTCGGGCCTATCGCGACATAGCGATATCGCGGCCTCCTCGTACGAGACGCTCCGTCGTCTCCGGACCATGGCCTGCCGAGAAAGCTTGCGATCGCGGCTACTCGTTCTGCGAGCAATTTGAGTTTGAATTTTCAGAGGCGTCGATTTTCCGAAAATCAGAGAAAAGACAATGGGTTCAATGATCATAAAAGAGAGGAATCGAGGAGGTCGATAAGAATTTAATCCATTTCTATTCGGGTGGGAAACATCACCTCAAGTTGCTTGCGTCTACTCTTCCGGAATTGAGACCAATGCGTAGATAGGAGTGTGACGTGAGTATTCTGAAAGGCACGAGCAAGGGCGATGTCCTGACCGGCGGCGGTCACAAGGACACTATTCTGGGATTTGGCGGCGCCGATTACCTCTTCGGTCGCGGCAACGACGACATCCTCAAGGGGTTCAGCGCTGCCGACGTCCTGAAAGGGCAGCTGGGCGACGACAGCCTCTACGGCGGTGGCGGGAACGACAGGCTCATCGGCTCTGGTGGCCTGGACGTGCTCAAGGGCGGTCGCGGCAAGGACAACCTGACGGGCGGTCGCGGTGACGATGATCTCTATGGCGGCGGTGGCCGGGACAAGCTGAAAGGCGGCGCCGGTCATGACGATCTCTTCGGCGGCAACAGCAACGACGTCCTCAGGGGCGGGCTCGGCGACGACATGCTGACCGGCGGCCGCGGCAACGATCATCTCTACGGCGGCGGCGGTGACGATTCGGCGATCTTCTCCGACGCCTTCGACAACTACGACTTCACGGTCGTCGCCGGGGGACTGCAGATCACGCATGCTCGCGGTACCAAGGCGGACGGGACGGATTTCCTGTCGACCTCGATCGAGCATCTGGTTTTCGGCGACATCACGGTCGATCTGAGCGATCTCCTGCCTGCCTCCGGCAGTGGCGGCGGCGGTGGTGGTGGCGGCGGCAGCACCGAGAATGTCGCGCCGACGGTCATCGCCGGGAGCAGCAGCTCCCTCAATCTCCTCAATCTGCTCCAGACCAAGGTGGATCCGAGCATTTCCATCATCGATCCCGACGACACGAATATGGAAGGCGCAACGGTGGCCATCACCGACGGCTTCCAGGCCGGTGACCAGCTCAAATTCACCGACCAGAACGGGATAACCGGGAACTACAACGACGTGACGGGCGTGCTGACCCTGACCGGAACCGCGACCATCGCGGAATACGAACAGGCGCTCGAGTCGGTCGAATACGGCACGTCGATCGCAAATGTGTTGAACGTCGTGCTCGGCCAGCGCGAGTTCACCTACATCGTCAACGACGGCGACGCGAACAGCACCCCCACGGCGACATCCACCGCCCTGCTCGACGTCGGTCTATTGTAACGAAAACGTTGTTCTGAGAGTGAGGCTCCCGCAGGACCCGGGCGCGAACCGGGCATGCGGGGGCTGGATGGTGGGCGATACTGGGATTGAACCAGTGACCCCTCCCGTGTGAAGGGAGTGCTCTCCCGCTGAGCTAATCGCCCGTTGCTGCCCGGGGATATGCAGGCCGGCCGCGCTTCCTGTCAAGGCGATATCGGACCGCGTGACGCCCTCTGTCGGGCTTCGACATGGGGATCGCGACGATCACCGGGGTCGATCGACCAGCGAAACGGCGGCGTCATAGAGAGCGTCATACCGGTCGATCACCACGTCCGCTCCAAGTTCATGGGCGGGAAGGGGGCTGTAGCCGAAGGTGACCGCGACGACCGGAATGCCCGCCGCCCGCGCGGTTTTGACGTCGACCTCGGAGTCGCCGACCATCACGGCGCGCCGCGCGTCGCCGCCGGCGAGGTCTATCGTCCGGGTCAGATGCCCCGGATCCGGCTTGCGAACGGCAAAGGTGTCCTGGCCGGCAATCGCCGCGAAGCGATCCGCGAGGCCGAGCTGCTCGAGGAGGGATCGCGACAGGCCTTCGAGCTTGTTGGTGCAGACCGCGAGACGCCAGCCCGATGCGGCGAAGCGGTCTAGGGATTCCGGGGCGCCCGGGAATGGCCTGCTGGTGTCGGCGAGGTGGCCGGCATAATGGTCGATGAACCGTGGCATCAGCGCATCGAGCCTGGCCTCGTCCGCCTGTTCCCCAAAGGCTTTGGCCAGCATGGCCCGCGCCCCGTGGCCGACCATCGTCAGCGCCTGCCGCAATTCGACCGGTGGCAGTCCCTCCTCGCCAAGGATGGCATTGAGGGTGGCGACGAGGTCGCTTGCCGTATCGACGAGGGTCCCGTCGAGGTCGAGGACGAGGATCGGTTGCGGCGTGCTCACCGGGGGCGACCCCGGGTCGAACCAGCCGGAAAGGGCGCGGCGTATCGAGACATCAGATGGTGGCGAGTCCCTTCGATCGGACCGGGGGCATGAATTTGAGGGGCGCGGGAACCATGGCCCCCATGGCCCTCGTCGTGCCGGCGTGGTACGGCGACGCGGTAAATGCTAACAAGCCGCCGGGAAAATCAAGGCAGGCCCATGAATTCAGTCGTATCACCCCATTTCAGCGGACTCGCGCTCCGGCCGGGCCGGATAAAGCCCCCTGCAGGGCCTTCGCGGCGGCAAGTCGCGCCATGAGCGTCAAGGCCGTCGGCAACGACGCGGAACGGGTCCGCGCGGCGGAGGCCGCGCTCGAGGAAGTCCGTCCCGGCATGAGGCTCGGCCTCGGCAGCGGGCGGACGGCCAACCACTTCGTCGAGGCGCTCGGCCGCCGGGTCCGTGACGGCTTCCCGGTCATCTGCGTGCCGGCCTCCGAGGCCACCGGCCGGTTGGCGGAAGCCGAAGGGGTCCCGCTCACCACGCTCGACGAGATGCCGGAGCTCGACCTGACGATCGACGGTGCCGACGAGATCGATCCCCAATTCCGGATGATCAAGGGCGGCGGCGGCGCGCTGCTCCGCGAGAAGATCCTGGCGACGGCATCGGCGCGGATGATCGCCATCGTCGATGCCGGCAAGGTGGTCGACACGCTCGGCGCCTTCCCGCTGCCGATCGAGGTCGCGCCCTTCGGCCTCGGCGCGACGCGGCGGGCGATCGAAGCGGCCACCGAGAGGCTCGGCCTGTCCGGCGAGATGGTGCTGCGCCAGCGCGACGGCCGGACCTTCGTGACGGACGGCGGCCACCATATTCTCGACGCATCGTTCGGCCGTATTCCCGATCCGGAATCGCTTGCGGTCGCGCTGTCGGCGATACCGGGGGTGATGGAGCACGGGCTGTTCCTGAATATCGCCTCTGCCGTCATTATCGGCGGCGAGGGTGGTATCGAGAAGCGGACCAGATGATTTCGTTATTACAAAGCAGGAGCCCAACAATGTTTTCGACCAGAAATGTCTCGCGCGCTGCGATCCTGGCGCTGGCGGTGAGCCTCGCCGCTCCGGTCGGTGCGCAGGAGATCACGCAGAGTCATCTCGACGCGGCGCTCGACGCATTGCGCGCCTCGCCGGCCTCCCGCAGCTACGACAATCTGCTGCCCGCCGTCGCCGAGCAGGTGAAGAGCCAGCTCATCCTCATGCGGCCCGATCTCCACACCCAGATCAGCGAGACCGTCGACGAGGTCGTGCTGACCCTTGTCCCCCGGCGCAATGATCTCGACAACGATCTGGCCCGCGTCTGGGCGAAGGGCTTCACCGAGGACGAACTGGTGACCATCGCCACCTTCTATTCGAGCCCCGCAGGCCAGAAATTCAACCAGATCGGCCCGACGGTGATCTCGGATGCCTTCAAGGTCGCCGAAGGTTGGGCCAACCGGGTTCGCGAGGAACTGGTCGAGAAGACCCAGGAAGCGCTGAAGGCCAAGGGAGTCGAGTTCTGATCGGCGTCTCTTCCGCCTGTCGCCGCGGTCCGTCCTGGAGGCGGTCGCGGTGAGCTACGACTACGACTTCTTCGTCATCGGAGGTGGCTCCGGTGGGGTCCGTGCCGCGCGCATCGCCGCGCAGCACGGCGCGCGCGTCGCCATCGCCGAGGATGACAAGGTCGGCGGGACCTGCGTCATCAGGGGATGCGTGCCGAAGAAGCTCTTCGTCCACGCCGCCCATTTCGCCGACGAGCTCGAGGACTCGATCGGCTTCGGCTGGACGACCAAGGGCGTCCGGTTCGACTGGCCGACGCTGCGCGACAACGTCATCGCTGACACCGAATGGCTGAGCAGCATCTACATCCGTAATCTCGACCGCGCGGGCGCCGAGCTCATCCGCTCGCGGGCGGTCATCGAGGACAGCCACACGATCCGGCTGGTCGCAGAGGACCGCACGGTCACCGCTCGCTACATCCTGATCGCTACCGGCGGACGGCCGAAGGTCGAGACCGCCATCCCCGGATACGAGCACGCCATCGTCTCCGACGATGTCTTCCACCTCGAACGGCTGCCGAAGCGGATGGTGATCGTCGGCGGCGGCTATATCGCGCTGGAATTCGCCGCGATCTTCAACGCCTTCGCCGTCGAGACCACGGTCGTCCATCGCGGACCCGACATCCTGCGCGGATTCGATGCCGACGTCCGCAAGGCGGTACACGCCGCGCTCCAGCATCGTGGCATCGAGGTCGTCTGCGGCTCCACTATCGAGCGGATCGAGCGCAATGAGACCGGTCTCGTCGCCACGACCAGCGGCGGCGAAGCGCTCGATGCGGAGCAGATCCTCTTCGCCATCGGCAGGGAGCCCAATGTCGAAGGTCTCGGCCTCGACAAGGCCGGCGTCGCCGTCGGTGCCGATGGCGGCATCGCCGTCGATGCCTATTCGCGCACCAGCGCCGAGAACATCTACGCGGTCGGCGACGTCACCAATCGCCTGCAGCTGACGCCGATCGCGATCCGGGAAGGGCAGGCGGTGGCCGATACGCTTTTCGGCGATCGTCCGACGATGGTCGACCACGCCAATGTCCCGACCGCCGTCTTCACCCAGCCCGAGGTCGGCACCGTCGGCCTCACCGAGGAAGCCGCCAAGGCGGCGCATGACGCCGTCGACATCTACCGGGCGAGCTTCAAGCCGCTCCATCACCGCGTCGCCGGGCGCGAGGAGCGGATGATGCTCAAGCTCGTCGTCGACGGCGTGACCGACCGCGTCCTCGGCTTCCACGGCGTCGGCGAGGGCACGGCGGAGATGGCGCAGCTCGTCGCGGTGGCGCTGAACATGGGAGCCACCAAGGCGGATTTCGACCGGACGGTCGCCCTCCATCCCACCCAGAGCGAAGAGCTCGTCACCATGCGCGATCCGGTCGAGCGGTACCGGGCGCCGATGGCCCTGCCGCAACCGGCCTCGACGGGCTGAGGCTCCGCGGGACAGGCGGATCTCCCCTCAGAGCCGGGAAGCACCGGTCCCAGGCCTCGGAATCGCTTCCGCGCCGAGGGAAATCCGGTCGCCGGCAATCTGGTGGTCAAGGCGGACCGCCGCGTGTATAACCCGCGCCGCAAGATGACAATCGGCGTGTATAGGGAAGGCGATCTGCGGAACATCGCCGCAATCGGGAGTTAAGTCGATGAATAAACCCTGGAGTCCGGACGGCTGGCGCGCGAAGCCGATCGAGCAGGTGCCGGTCTATACCGACGCCGCCGCCCTCGCTTCGGTCGAGGAGCGGATCGGGACCTATCCGCCGCTGGTCTTTGCCGGCGAGGCGCGGAAGCTGAAGGAGGGGCTCGCCCGGGTTGCCGCCGGCGAGGCGTTCCTTCTCCAGGGCGGCGACTGCGCCGAGAGCTTCGCCGAGCATCGCGCCGACAACATCCGCGATTTCTTCCGCGTCTT
>JAGRKY010000359.1 GCA_020442095.1 Bauldia sp. | reverse complement strand
ACCCGCTGGTGCTCGACAAGTGGCTCACCCTGGAAGCCCTCGTCCCGGCCGAGACGACGCTCGACCGCGTCCGCGAGCTCACCCGCCATCCCAACATCTCGATGGCCAACCCGAACCGTGCCCGCTCGCTCGTCGGCGGCTTCGCCGCCAACCAGACGCAGTTCAACCGGGCGGACGGCGCCGGCTTCGACTTCGTCGCCGGCTTCGTGCTCGATCTCGACAAGCGCAACCCGCAGACGGCGGCGCGCCTGCTCGTCACCTTCCGCTCCTGGAAGGCGCTCGAGGCGGGGCGTCGCGCACGCGCCGAAAAAGCTCTGCAGACGATCGCGGCGAGCGACGGACTCTCCTCGGATACCCGGGATATCGTCACCCGCACGCTGGCGTAAGACGGGGCGATCCGCACGCCCGAAGGCCCGGATTACCAATTCGTTAAATTTTTAGCGAATTGCTCTGGACATGGCGATTCGCCTCGATTCAAATGAACTGATTCGGGGCGTGGCGTACTCCGGATTCAACTGAACACAAATCGAGGGGGCCTCGCATGGCGCGGGCAGAGGCAGTCGGGCCGTCTGTCGCGAAGCGATCGACTTTGGCCAGATTCAGGCTACCCAAACGGGCTGCCATTTCTGGCCATGCGAGGCTCATTGCCCATCCGACATACGAGAAGCTGCTCTCGGCCGAGCCGCTCCTGCGGCGCCTCATCCCGATCCTCATCGTCATCTTCCTGATGATCGTCGGTGCCGCCCGCTTCGTCGAGCTCTACCAGCACAAGGCCCAGCGCGAATACGATGCGCGCGAGACGATGGGGCTGATCGCCTCGGTCCTTTCGAGCGCGCTGGACAAGGCCCATCCCGCGGGCGAGGCCCCAGATACCGACGCGATCCGGGCGACGCTGTCCGCCACGCTGCCGGCGAGCGCCACCAACAGCGGCCGCCGCATCTACGTCACCGACGACGACGGCCTGATCGTCGCCACGGCGCCGCGCGACACCGAGATCGAGGGCATGCCGCTGGTCCGCGTCCTCGGGGAGTCGCAGCCGCTGACCATCTTCGGCGTCCGCGCCGGCGTACTGGAGATCACGCTGGCCGACGGCACCTCTGCGCTCGCCACGGTGCATCACCTCGATGGCGGCGTCGGCGACGTCGCCGTCGTCGCGCCGCTGGTCAGCGTCTACGACAGCTGGCGCGCCGACGTATCGCTCAACGTCGCGATCTTCATGGGGACCAGCGCCATCCTGCTGGTCATCCTCTACGGCTATTTCGCCCAGGCGAGCCGCGCCGCCGAGGCGGACGAGATCTATTCGGAGACCCAGGCACGATCCGAGACCGCGCTGATGCGCGGCCGCTGCGGCCTGCTCGACTGGGACCTCGCCAGCGGCCGCATGTTCTGGTCGCGCTCGATGTTCGAGATCATCGGCCTCGAGCCGCGCGACGGGCTGATCGGTTTCGGCGAAGTGGCGAGCCTGATCCATCCCGACGACGGCGACCTGATGGCGCTCGCCGAGTCTCTCTACGAAAAGGGCGAGGCGACCGTCGACCAGATGTTCCGGATGCGCCATGCCGAGGGTCGCTGGGTGTGGCTGCGCGCCCGCGCCGAGCTCGTCGATCGCGACAGCGGCGAGCCGCACCTGATCGGCATCGCCGTCGACGTCACCGAGCAGATGCGGCTGGTCGAGCGGTCTAAGACCGCCGACATCCGCCTCCGCGACGCGATCGAGACGATCTCCGAGGCCTTCGTCCTGTGGGACGCCGACAACCGCCTCGTCATGTGCAACTCGAAATACCAGCAGCTCCACGGCATGCCGGATTCCGCGCTGGTGCCGGGGACGCCCTATGCCGACGTCATCGCCGCCGGCCGCAAGCCGCTGGTCCGGGCCCAGGTCGTCGCCGACGGCCGGCCGGAGGAAGGCGCGCGCAGCTTCGAGCTGCAACTCGAGGACGGCCGGTGGCTGCAGATCAACGAGCGCCGCACCAAGGACGGCGGCTTCGTCTCGGTCGGCACCGACATCACCCAGCTCAAGCGCCACGAGGCCAAGCTGATCGACGGCGAGCGCCGGCTGATGGCGACCATCGCGGATCTCCGCCAGTCGCGCCAGAAGCTTGAGATGCAGGCGCAGCAGATGGTCGAGCTCGCGGAGAAATATGCCGAGGAGAAGGACCGCGCCCAGGACGCCAACCGCGCCAAGTCGGAATTCCTCGCCAATATCAGCCATGAGCTGAGGACGCCGCTCAACGCCATCATCGGCTTCTCCGAGGTCATGCAGTCCGGCATGTTCGGCGACCTCGGCTCGCCGAAATACGGCGAATACTGCAAGGACATCAACCAGAGCGGCGCCTACCTCCTCGGCGTCATCGACGACATCCTCG
>JAGRKY010000358.1 GCA_020442095.1 Bauldia sp. | reverse complement strand
GGCTTCGATGATCGGGGCAGGCATTGTCGCGTCAGGCTTACATCTTGGAGCCGGCGATGATGTCGGCGAACAGCGCCTCGTCCCACGGCGAGTAGATATAGCCGTCGGCCGGGAAGTCGCCGGCGCGGGCCAGATACTCGTCGATGTTGCTGTCGTCGATGATCGGCAGCGGCACCTCGACGAAGGCCGGGATGTCCTCGCCCTGGAGAGCCTTGACCGCGGTATAGGCGGCGAAGGCGCCGAGCCAGTTCGGCTGCATGGTCGCCCAGGAGGAGAGACCCTTTTCCTTCCACAGCTCGAGGAACTGGCGGGCATTCTCGCCGGTCATCGGCACCATGTCGCGGCCCTGCTTGTCCATCGCGAGGATGGCGCCGGCCGACAGCGCACCGCCGAGCGACAGGATGCCGTCGATCTGCGGATGAGCGAAGAGCAGGCTGGTCACCGCTTCCTGCGCCGGGGCGACGTTATAGGCGGTGTTGGTCTCGGCGAGGATCTCGATGCCGGGATTGGCGGCGAGCGCTTCGTTGGCGCCGGCGCGACGGTCGTCAGAGACCGAGATGCCGGCCGGGCCGTTGAGGACGAGGATCTTGCCCTGGCCGCCGAGCTTGTCGATCAGCCAGCGGGCGGCGGTATCGCCCCACTTGTTGGAGTCGGTGTTGATCTTGGTGGTCACCTTGTCGGTGTCGACGAGGCTGTCGAAGTTGATGATCGCGATGCCCTTCGAGCACGCATCCTCCAGCACGCGGGCCGGAGCGGTCGAGGAGCCGGCGATCAGCAGGATCGCGTCGACATCGGCGTCGATCATCGACTGGATCTGCTGGATCTGGACGTTGGCGTCGCCCTGGGCGTCGGTGATGACGAGCTCGTCGACCAGGCCGGCCGCCTTCAGCTTCTCCACCTCGTCCGCGATCGTGCCCTCGGTCTGCTTCATCCAGGTCGGGACCGAGTAGATGTTGGCCCAGCCAAGCGTGTAGGGGGGCTGGCGTTTTCCGTCGATGCAGTTGGCCGCGGCCTGAGCCTGCGAAACCAGGCCCACGCAGGCGAACAGGCCGATGCAGGCCGCGCCGGTCGCCGCTTTAAGAGACGATGTCAGCATGTCTTTCCCTCTCCGGTGATTGGTTGGGCGTTCTGCGAATGGACGCCGGCTTCCCCGCAACATGACCAATAATTCACGGAAATCGCCGCCCCATTGCCTTCCCTTGCCCGACAGTTCCAATATATTGGAAATGCTACCGATATATTGGACAAAGCCAGCCTAGCGTTGTTCCCGTGGGTGAGCAACAAGAGACGTGCGGGAAAAGGAGGATTCGGCATGGCAACCGACGGGGTCGTAATGGAGCTGCCTGCGGGACGGCGGACGCGCGGTCTCGACCGCGCTTTCGAGATCCTCTCCTTCCTGCGCGAGCTTGGCAGACCGGCCCGGCCCCACGAGGTTGCCGTCGGCATCGGCGCGCCGAAGTCGACCGTCTATGAGCTGGTCAATGCGCTGCTCAATGTCGGCGTGCTCGAATATGCCGACGGCGAGGGACGCGTCTTCCTCGGCCGCAAGCTCTATTTCCTCGGCCTCGCCTACCAGGCCCATTTCGACCTGACCCGCGAATGCAAGGCCTATCTCCGCGAGCTCGCCACCACGACCAGCGAGACCGCCCAGCTCTGCATGCTCGACGGCAACAAATACACCGTCGCCATGATGCACGAAGGCGTCCGTCCCTTCCGGATCAGTTCCGATGTCGGCGAGCCGATCCCGATCCCGTGGACGGCCTCGGGACGGCTTCTTGTCTCGCATATGAGCGACGACGCGATTCTGGATTTCATTCCGCCGGGGGATTTCGTCCTCCCCGATGGATCAAAGCTGGAGACGTCCGTCTTCCTCGCCGAGACGCACAGGGCGCGGAAGGAGGGCTTCTTCTCCTTCGATACCCTGACCGACAATTTCACCCATTGCTTCGCCGCCCCGATCTATCAGTCCGGCATGCTCTGCGTCGCGACGCTCTGCCTGATCGCGCCGCGCGAGGATGCCCGCAACAATTATGACCGCTATCGCGACATCCTTCTGACAATGTCGCGGGAACTGACCGAGAAGCTCGCCGACGATCCGATCGACTTCGCCCGCTCGGGCATCGCCTGAGACGTTCCCAAAGCGGATTGGTCAGACCCTCGGCAGCCCGTCATTGCCGCTGCCGCACAGCACCGTCACCGCTTTCTCGTCGCCGACGCCGGCATGACCGTTGAGGACCGCGGCGACCGCCGTCGCGGCGCCGAGTTCGACGGCAAGCCCGGTCGAGCGCCACATCCAGCGCGCCGCCTCGATCGGCTCGTCCTCCGGCACCAGCACGATGTCGTCGACGCAGCGCTCGATGATCTCGAAGTTGATCGGCTCGGTCGTCCGGGCGGCGAGGATCGGCACGTTGGTGACGACCTTTTCGAGCATGACGATGTGGCCTTCCTCCCGCGCCCGGTGAAGCGTCGGGCAGCCGGTCGTCTCGACCCCGACGAGCCGCACCTCAGGCCGCCGCTGCTTGATCGCCTCGGCGATCCCGGCGATCAGCCCGCCGCCGCCGATCGACACCACCACCGTCTCGACATCGGGCATGTCCGCGAGGATCTCGAGGCCGATCGTCCCCTGCCCGCCGATCACCGGCTCGTCGGCGAAGGGATGGAGCAGCGTCCCGCCGGTCCTGGCGGCGATCTCCTTGCCCGCTTCCCAGGACAGGTCCCAGAATTCGCCGATGACGTGCAGCTCCGCCCCGAAAGAGCGGATGCGGTCACGGGCGAGCTCGGTCGAGCCCTCCATCACCACGACGCTTGCCGGGATGCCGAGCTCCCGCGCCGCATAGGCGATCGCCGCGCCGAAATTGCCGCCGGAGGCGGTCACCACGCCGTTGGCGCGCTTCT
>JAGRKY010000030.1:9979-17097 GCA_020442095.1 Bauldia sp. | reverse complement strand
GCGAGCGCTGCGCCTCGACCTCGAACCGCAACTTCGAGGGGCGTCAGGGCTTCAAGGGCCGGACCCACCTGGTCTCGCCGGCGATGGCGGCGGCCGCGGCGATCGCCGGCCGTTTCGTCGACGTGCGGGAGTGGGACCAGGGCTGAGATGGGTGAGGGGGCCGCGGCCACTGCCTTCGTCAAGGCGGTCAGCCGCAGCCCCGCCCATACTTTCAGCAAGCCGAACGTCGCGTCCGTCCGGCTGCTCGCTGGTCTCGGCGTCGAAGGCGATGCCCATTGCGGCGCGACGGTCCGCCATCGCTCGCGCGTCGCCAAGGACCCGTCCCAGCCGAACCTCCGGCAGGTCCATCTGATCCATGCCGAGCTCTTCGACGAACTGCGCGGTCAGGGATTCATCGTAGAGCCGGGCGCGATGGGGGAGAACGTCACGACCGTCGGTATCGATCTGCTCGGGTTGCCGGTCGGGGCGCGGCTCAGGCTCGGAGCCTCGGCCGTGGTCGAGATCACCGGCCTTCGCAATCCCTGCCATCAGATCGAGGACTTCCGGCCCGGACTGCTGGCTGCCGTGCTTGGACGCGATGTGGCAGGCAATCTCGTTCGCAAGGCGGGCGTGATGGGAATTGTCGTGACGGGCGGCGAGGTGAGCCTCGGGGACGGGATCGTTCTGACGCTTCCCGAACGGCCCTGGCGCCCGCTGGAGCGCGTCTAGGCCTTCTGAGTGGCTACGCCGATCCGGAAGGGACCGGAAATGCGAACGGCCCCGCGGGGGCGCACGGGGCCGTTCTTTCAACTGGCAGCTTTGGAGGTCGGGGGTGGGGGGGCAAAGCCGCTCAGTGACAGATACGTCCTTTCGGACGGAACGAAGTTTCGTCGGCCGTCTTGAGGCGGATCGCGTCGGTTTCAGCAACGAAGCTGACCGGCGTGTCTGCAAACCGCACCACCCGCTCGGCCGGGACCGGGGCAAGGTCCCAAATGCCATCTTCGGACAGTACCGCTGTCGGCCGGATCGGAATCCTGTAGCTCATGACACCAAACCCTGTTGGGCTTCTGATCGCCCTTTGACTTCACTATGGCGTTGATCGCCACCTTGTGCAGTGAACTCAATCACACTCGTCTTGATTAGATATGAACGAATTCGGTTCACACAAGGTTTCATTGCGACATGAAACGTCATGAAAGCGGCCCCGCAAGGGCGGGGCCGTGACCACATTTGGGCAGTTTCGTGGAAATTTTACCACCGGGGATAGGCTGGACGATAGTAACACACCCGGCCGGCGCGGACGCGCTGGACCACCCATCCGCGGCCGGGTTTCCAGTAACGGACCACCTTGTAGCGGGGCGCGCAGACCTGTCGCTGGACCGGCGGAGGCGGCCGACGCGGTCCGAAATAAGGCGGCGGGGGCGGGCGGCGCGGTCCATAATACCAGCCGTAGGACCAGCCGCCATGGACATAGCCTGCCGAGGCGGGCGCATCGGCAAATGCCAGCATGCCGGCGCCGAGGAGGATGGTTGCCGCCCCCGCGACGATCGAATTCCTGAGCATGGGGTGCTCCTTTCCACTGGCTGAATCGGGTCGGTTGCGTGTCGCCTCGATGGTCATTCTGCGGCCGGCACCTGAACCGCGGTTGAGGCGGGAATTCATCGACCGTTCAGCTTCGGCTTGACCCGCGCGCAATCCCGGGGCAACTGACATTGATGAGCAAGATTGAGACATCCCTTCTTTCGGTTGGCGACGCCCACGAACTGGCGCCGCTCCTCGCGGCCTGCGCACAGGAACTCAAGCGCGGCGCGCCCCGCCGCCCCGACGAGTTCTATGCCGAGCTTCTCCTCAACGACCGGACGGCGGCGATCCTCGGCGCCCGATTCGAGGGAAGCCTCGCCGGTTACGCCATCTTCTTCGACCTTCCGAACACGACAAACGGCCGGCGGATCGGACAGCTCGACGAGGTGTTCGTCATCCAGGATTCCCGTGACAAAGGCATCGAAAAGGCGCTTCTCGACGCGATCGCGGCCGAGGCCGTGAAGCGCGACTGGGACGAACTGCGCTGGGTGGTGCCGCAGAAGCCCGAAATCGCCAGGACCCTGGCCGAGCGCTTCGGACATCCGGGCGGCTGGTCGGTCTTCTCGGTGCCGATCAAATGACCGGGCCCGCGAGGCCGGGTCGTCTCCCTCTGCGTCCCGACTCCGCCCAAGGCCGATGAATGTCGCGTATGAGTCGCTGCTGGGCGGCGGCGCGCTCATCGGCCACGCCAGCTATATCCTCCTGATCGGTTCGATGCTGATGACGCGGATGTTCTGGCTCCGCGTCCTGGCGATCGGCTCCGGGACTCTTGCGATCCTCTATTCGATGTTCTGGGTCTACGATCCGGTCTCGGCATACTGGGAGCTCATGTTCGTCCTGACCAACGTTGGTCAACTCGCCCTCCAGGCATACCGCAACCGCAGGACCAGCTTCACTTCCGAGGAACGCGCGTTCCATCAGGTCGCCCTCCCCGATCTCGAACCGGCGCAGGTCCGGCAACTGCTGAAATTCGGCCGCTGGGTCGACGCCGAGGCGGGAACCGAATTCACCCAGCAAGGTGAACTCGCACCCGAGCTCGTGTTCATCGTTTCGGGGGACGCCCGGGTGGAGGTCGACGGACAGGCCGTCGGCATGTGCGGCGCGACGGATTTCGTCGGCGAGATCAGCGTGTCGACCGGCATGCCCGCGACGGCGACCGTGACGGCGGTGACCCCGGTCCGCTATCTTGCCTTCGATCGATCGCTGCTCAGGAAGCTGCTCGACCGTTCCGACGAGATCGGCCAGGCCGTCGAGCAGGCTTTCCGGCATGGCATCCGGGAAAAGCTGATCAGGACGAACATGGCGGTCGCGAGTTCAACCAGGTCGGTGCCGCCGTGAGCGGCAAGGACAATGAGGGCGACGGCCCGCCCGGCGAGCCGGATCGGGTCGAGATCTGGGCCAGGCGCACCGGCCGGACGCTCGGCTATGTCGTTCTGCTTGTCTTGATCCTCTACCTGCTGTTCACCTATGCGCGATGACGGACAAAACGGATTCGATCGACTGGAATGGTGCGCGGGCACCGTCGCTTGATGATCTGGCGGCGATGGGACACGAGGCCTTTGCGGCGTTGCCGGAAGCGTTCCGGGCGCTCGCCGGGGAGCTTCCGATCCAGGTCGCCGATTTCCCGACCGACGATGTCCTCGATGGTCTCGGCATCGAGTCGGAGTTCGGCCTGCTCGGTCTTTTTCACGGCGTCGGCCTCGCCCATGCCGGTGCGGTGCCGCAGACCGGCGAGATGCCGAACATGATCTGGCTCTATCGCCGGCCGATCCTCGATTATTGGGCCGAGCATGACGAGACGTTGGGCGGGATTGTCACCCATGTCCTCGTCCACGAAATCGGCCACCATTTCGGGCTGTCCGACGACGACATGGAAGCGATCGAGCGGGAAGCCGGGTGACGGTTCAGTCGGCGGATGCGGGTTCCGTCGGTGCTGTCTCAGGCGTGGCGAAGATGCGCTCGATCTCGGCCATGTGCGGATGATCGATCCCGGATGCGCGCAGCTCGGCGAAGTCGGCGAGGACGATCTCCTCCCAGCTTTGGTCCGCGAATGTCGTGCCGCGATTGCCGAGATAGAGTCCGTCGGCTTCTTCGATCCTGTCCTGGAGCATCAGCGCGTGCGCGAGGTTGGTTGCGAGCCACAGGGCGTCGGGCGCGATGGCGATGGCCTGGCGTGAGGCAACTTCCGATTCCGCATATTGCCGGGTGAACAGGCGGGTGAAGGCGATGTTGCCGAGGACGGTCGCCTCCGCCTGCCGCAGGCTCTCGTCGTCGGGGCTTGCCGACGCGAGCGCCCTGTATGCGGCGAGCCCTCCCTCATAGGCTGCGAGGGCGCCTTCGAGGTCGCCGGCAGCGAACCGCTTCTTGCCGATCAGCCGCAAGACCTCGGCGCGCGTGCCCTCTGCCCAGGGAATCCAGCCTGCCTGCTGCTCGGTCAGCACGTCTTCGGTCTTGAGGGCGTTCAGCATGCCGAGGGCTTCGTCGAGGAGGGCGAGACGCGCGTCCGGGTCGTCTGTGGCCGCCTGGAGGTCGGTGAGCGCAAGCACGACGTCCGGCCGTCGTTGCGGGTCGTTCGCGGCGAGCTCGCGGGCGATGGCGAGCGCCTGCTCGAAAGCTGTCCGGGCGCCGGCGGCGTCTCCTGCGTCGAGCCGCAGCCCGCCGACCAGCCCGAGGCCGGCGAGGAGTTCGCCCTTCCATTCCGGCCGGTCCGGATTGCTCGTCACGATATCGCGCCGGACGGCGAGCGCCTGCTCATATGCTTCGAGGGCGGCGGCCGATTTTCCCCGGACGGACTGCACCTTTCCCAGACGCTCGAGGTCCGCGGCGAGTGCGCGGGCCTCATTCGCGTCTTCCGGAAGCAGGTCGACGAGCGTCCGGCGAATGGCGATGATCTCGCCGAGCGACGTGACCGCGCCTTCGTCGTCGCCGGTTTTGGCCTTCATGTAACCGCTTCGTTCGAGCGCGGCGATGACGTCCCGCTTGCGGGCGGGATTGCGCGGCGTCGCGTCCGCGAGCTTGCGATAGATGGCGAGGCTTTCCGCGTAGGCCGCAACGGCCTCGTCTGCGTTGCCGATATCCCGGTGCACGTCTCCCGTCACCCCGAGGACCCGTGCGACCCCTTCCTCCATCATCGCATTGTCCGGGTCAGCATCGGAAAGGCGCCGGAAGATGCCAAGGCTCTGCTGGTAGGTGTCGAGAGCCTCGTCGAGCTTCCTGGTTTCGTATTTCTGCGCGCCGATCCGCTCGAGACTGACGGCGACATCCATTTGCCAAAGCGAATTGTCGGGATCGAGATCGGCAAGTCGCCGGGCAATCGCGTAAGCCTCCTCGTAGGCGGCGTCCGCGCCCGCCTTGTCGCCCTGCCGGTTCCTTTCGTGGCCGACCCTGTCGAGCGCTACCGCCACGTCCCTCTGCCATGACGTGTTGAGAGGGTCGCGAGCCGCCAGCGCGCGTGCGATATCGAGGCTTTCCTCATAGGCCGCCAGCGCCTCCTCGAAGCTTCCGGCATCCCGCAGGAGATCGCCGATGGTCGTCAACCCGGTGGCGATGTCTCTTTGGGTTCCGGGATTCTCGGGGTCGATGCGGGCCAGGTCGCGGTTGATGTCGAGGCTCTCGCGGTGTGCCGCGAGCGCCCCGGCATCGTCGCCGATCCGCTGTCTGGTATTGCCGATATGGGTGAGCGAGATTGCCAGGTCGCGACGCCAGAGAGTGTTCCCCGGATCGAGTTCCACCAGGCGTCGGTTGATGGCCAATTCCTCCTCGAACGCAGTGAGGGCATCCGCGGTGTCGTCGGCCTCGAGCCGCACGCCCCCGATCTTGCCGAGGACGACCGAGATGTTCCGCTGCAGCTGCGTGTTGCCCGGTTCGGCATCGGACTGCGCGCGCCAGATTGTCAGCGAATCTTCGTAGTCCTTGAGAGCGCCCGCGGAGTCGCCGGTGGCCAGGCGGGCATTCCCTGCTTTCTCATGCTCGATCGCAATCCGTCTCTGCCACTCGGGATTGGCCGGCTCGTCCTCCGCAAGCCGGCGGTGAATCGCGATCGCCTCCTCGTGGGCGGCGACCGCACCGGCCGCATCGCCGGACTGCAGCTTCACCTCGCCAATCAGGTCGAGGGCGACGGCGATGTCCCTCTGCAGCGTCGGTTCGCCCGGATTCGCCTTGGCGAGATCGCGTGAATTATCCAGAAATCCCTGGAAGGCTTCGAGCGCGCCGGAGGTGTCGCCGAGCGCCATCTTCGTCGCGCCAATGCGGCTGAGGGCGACGCCGACGTCGCGCTGAAAATCGCCGTTATCGGGGTTCTCGGCGCTCAGGCGCTTGGCGATCGCGAGGTATTCCTCATAGGCTGCCATGGCGCTGGCCAGATCGCCGGCGTCGGCATAGGTCTCGCCGAATTCCTCCAGCATCATCGCCCGGCTGTTCTGTACGTCCGTGTCGTCGGCGGCCGCTTCGGACAGGCGCGCGACCGCGTCCTCGACCCGGGTGAGGATCGTGCGAACGTTCTCGACACGCATACCCTCGACCTCGCGCAGTCCCTGGGCGATGTCGTGAGTCACGCGGTCAACGGTCGACCTGGCGATGTCGAAGTTGCGGACGGCTTTCTCTGCCTCGGCTGTTGCCCGGTCGGCATTCTGGACGGCGAGCCAGGCGGCGATGCCGGCCGCGACCGCTAGCCCGGCGACTACCGCGGCGATGCCGTAGGCGGCGCGCAGCATCCGGCGCTGGCGGCGGATCTCCTCGGAATAGAGGTCGGCCTTCTCCACACCGCGGATGGTGGCGGCGAGGTCGAGTGCGGCATGGAGGAAAGTCTGGTTCCCCCTGTTGGCGGCCGAGGGGTCGGCGCGAAAGGGACGGAGGTCGACCCAGAGCGGCTCCTCCCGAAAGCGGCCGTGGAGCGTCGGTGGCAGCGGCAGGTCGCCGTTGGAACGGAAGTCGCCGAGTTCCTCGTCCCAGGCGAGCTCGCCGTCGGTCAGGCCGATCAGGACGTGGTCAAGGCCGTGCCGTTCGATGAAGTGGCTGACCTCGCGATCGACCCACTTGGACCCCGCGGCTTCCGGCGAGGCGAGCAGGATCAGATAGCGTGAACGGTCGAGTTTCTCGACGATCCCCTGCCATAGGCTTGGCGCCGCCGACAGGCTGGTCGCGTCGAGGAAGACGTTGAGGCTCCTGACCTTCCACCACGGCTTGCCGATGGTCTGGATAACCGTCCGCAGCGCCCGCGCGACCGCCTTGTCGCCACGCTGGCTGTAGGAAATGAATGCGTCATAGCCGGGCGCGCTCTCGTCTGCCGTCGCGGTGCCGGCGATCGCGGGGGAGGAGACGCGCGCCATTGATCCATTCTACCTGCCGGACGCCCATCCTCAATCGTCTGAAATCACGGAAATCCGGCCCCGGGATGGCGGCCGGCGAAACGGTCGGAAGCCGTCCCGGCCCTTGACCTCGCGGCTTTGACGGCGCACATGAAGCGGCGGAAAAAGGACCACTGCCATGCAGAAATTCGACAAGCTGACTGCCGTTGCCGCGCCCCTGCCGATGCTCAATGTCGATACCGACATGATCAT
>JAGRKY010000030.1:0-9884 GCA_020442095.1 Bauldia sp. | reverse complement strand
TGCTCAACAAGCCGGCCTATCGCAAGGCCGAGATTCTGGTTGCCGGCGATAATTTCGGCTGTGGTTCGAGCCGCGAGCATGCGCCTTGGGCGCTGCTCGACTTCGGCATTCGCTGCGTGATCTCGACCAGCTTCGCCGACATCTTCTACAACAACGCCTTCAAGAACGGCATCCTGCCGATCGTGGTTTCGAAGGAAGACCTCGACAAGCTGATGGACGACGCCGAACGCGGCGCCAATGCCACGATCTCGGTCGACCTCGAGGCGCAGGAGATCAGCGGGCCGGACGGTGGCGTGGTGAAGTTCGAGATCGATCCGTTCAAGAAGCACTGCCTGCTGAACGGCCTCGACGAGATCGGACTGTCGCTCGAGAAGGGGCATCACATCGACCGCCACGAGCAGCGGATCGCCGAGGAGCGTCCCTGGCACTAAGCCGGGGGAGGATGCTCAGTCGTCGTCGGGCAGGATCGCCGTCGCGGTCTCGATGACGCGGAGCGCCATCCGCTCATGCATGCGCTCGACCATCTGGCCTTCGACCGCGATGACCGCCTTGTCGTGGTTCTCGGGCCGGTCGAAGGCGGCGAGGACCTTTTCCGCCCACTCGACCTCCTCGTTGCTCGGGGCGAAGGCCTCGTTGGCGATCGGGACCTGACGCGGATGGATCAGGGTCTTGCCGTCCATGCCGAGATCGCGGCCCTGCTGGCACTCGGTGTCGAAGCCCTTCCAGTCGGTGAGATCGTTGTAGGTGCCGTCGAGCACCGCGAGACCGTAGGCGCGGGCGGCGAGGACGCATTGGGAGAGTGCCGGAACAAGCGCGGCGCGGCCCGGGAGCAGGCGGACGCCCATTTCGCGGGCGAGATCGTTGGTGCCGATGACGAGCGTATCAAGCGGCGCGCCGGAGCCGTTATCCGCCGTCGAGGCGATGCTGGCGGCATTGAGGACGGCGAGCGGGGTCTCGATCATCGCCCAGAGCGACAGTCCGGGCGGGGCCTGCGCGGCGGCGAGGGCTGCCCGGGCGCGGCGGATATCCTCCATCCGCGATATCTTGGGGATCAGGACGGCATCCGGCATCGCGGCGACGACCGCGGCGATGTCGCGGGCGATCCATGGCGTGCCGAGGCCGTTGACCCGGACCACCACCTCGCGCTTGCCATAGGCATGGACATTCACCGCGGCGGCGACGGCGGCACGGGCCATTTCCTTGGCTTCCACGGCGACGGCGTCCTCGAGATCGAGGATCAGGACATCGGCCGGTATCGTGCGTCCCTTGTCGAGCGCGCGGGCGTTGGAACCCGGTATATAGAGTGCACTTCGACGCGGGCGTGGCGCAGCCGCCATGCTGGTTCGTCTCCCCCTGACCCGGCGAGAGACTAGCTTCCCGCGCCCGATCTCAAAAGCCCTCTCTTGCGGGATTCGCAAGGTTGCCGCAGCGCGCGGGAGAGGGCGGCAAGGTGGCCGGACAGGATGAGCAAAGCCGAGAGAAAGCAAGCGGTTATCGTCATCAGCAGCGAGGTGGCGCGGGGTTCGGTCGGCGGCCGGGCCGGGACATTCGTGCTGGAGCGGATGGGATTCCCGGTCTGGCGGGTGCCGACGGTGACGCTGCCGTGGCATCCGGGCCATGGTCCGGCGACGCGCATGACGCCAAGTCCCGGAGATTTCTCGGCTTTTCTCGACGATCTGACGAAAGCGCAATGGCTGGGCGAGGTCGGCGCGGTGATGACCGGCTACCTCGGCGACAGCCGGCAGGCGGAACCGATCGCCAGGCTCGTCGATGTAGTCAAAGCGAAAAGCCCTGATTCCATATACCTTTGCGACCCGATCATCGGCGACGTCAGGGGCCTCTTCCAGCCGGAGGCGATCGCGGCGGCGATACGCGACGACCTGTTGCCGCGCGCCGATATCGCCACGCCGAACCTCTTCGAGCTCGGCTGGTTCTCGGGCAAGTCGTTGAAAAATATCGAGGAAATTTCCGGGGCCGCGCGGGCGCTCGGCATCCCGGAAGTGATCGTCACCTCGGCGCCAGCCGGGGAGGGGCGGATCGGCAACCTGCTGGTCGAAGCCGGAAAAGCAAGCCTTTTCAGCCATGTAGCCTATCCATCGGTGCCGCATGGCACCGGCGACCTGCTGGCGGCGCTCTATCTCGGAAACCGGCTGAAGGACCCGGATCCGGCGGCAGCGCTGATGCGCGCGCTGGCCTCGACCGAGGCTCTGATACGGCTCGGGCGGGCCGCGGGCGACGATGAGATGCCCCTGGTCACCGGTCAGGCGCTGTTCGAGACGCTGCCGGACGGGTCCGTGACGGTCGAGACGGAGGGGCGTTCCACGTGACGGGCGTCGTCGCCGGGGTCGACGGCTGTCCCATGGGATGGGCGGTGGTGTTCCGGCGTCCCGACGGGAGCCAGGAACCGGTCTTCGCGGTCGTCGAGACCTTCGCGGCGATCCTCGACCATCCCCTTCGCCCCGAGATCATCGCGGTCGACATGCCGATCGGCTTGCCGGAGCGGATCGGCCGGTCGGGGAGGGGGCCGGAGCAGGCGGTCAGGCCGCATCTCGGCGAACGCCAGTCGTCGGTCTTCGCGGTGCCGTCGCGGGCGGCGGTGATGGAAGCGGACTATCGTCGCTCCTGCGCGGTCGCCCAGGCGACCTCCGATCCGCCGAAGAAGGTCTCGAAGCAGTGCTTCAACCTCTTCCCGAAGATCCGCGAGATCGATGCGCTGATGACGCGAGCGCTCGAGGCGCGGGTCTACGAATGCCATCCGGAGCTCGGCTTCTGGCGGCTGAACGGCGAACGGGCGATGCGCCTGCCGAAGAAGGCGAAGAGCCGGGTGAACCCGGCCGGCCTCGACGAGCGGCGCGACCTCCTTGTCCGCCACGGCTATGACCCGGCGTTCCTCACCGCGCCGCTGCCGCGCGGCGTCGGCGCGGACGATCGCCTCGACGCGGCGGTGCTGGCGCTGATCGCGGCGTGGATCGCGGCCGGCGAGGCGGAGAGCTTCCCGCCGCAGCCGGAGCGCGACGGGAAGGGACTCAGGATGGCGATCTGGGCTTGAGGCGGGACGCCGGCCCTACATGCTGTCGCAGGTCTTGTCGGGATACGCGCCGATGAAATGGTCGGGGATGACGCTGATCTCGACGCCGTCGCCTTCCATCGCCGGACGTTCCTCGATGCGGCCCTCTATCTTCACCAGGACCTCGGCGCCCGGCCCCGGCGCCACGGCGAGGTAGCCGGCTTCGAGCGCGCGGTTGTCGCCCTCGAAGGCGACCGGATAGCGCTCGCCGGAAGCGCAGTCGCGGAACAACGCGGCGTCGGCCATGTAGGAGTACATGCCGGCCATCGGTTCCGGCGTGCCGAGGTCGGCGGCGAAGGCAGCCGCCGGCACTCCGAACGCCACGATCATGGTGGAGAAAAAGCAGGCTCGCCCGGGATGCTTCATCGCGATGGTCCTCCTCGCTGGCGCCCCCACGCCGACCGGTGGGCGCAGCCTACGCGGATTCCGCACATTTCCAAACGCTGCCGCCGATATTGTAGGCTCGCACAACAGTCCGCCAGAAGGCGGCGACGATGCCCGGGGAGGCGACGTGGAGCGGGAGATCGATGGTGAAGCTGGTACTCCCGGCGTGCGGGAACCACGCGCCCGGCAGGGCCATGTCCTCACCGGGCTGGTCGGCAGGGGAATCCAGAAGTCGCGGTCGCCCGCCATGCACGAGGCGGCGGGGCGTCATTGCGGCCTGGCTCTGGAATACCGGCTGCTCGACGTCGACAGGATGGGACCGCCGACGCCGTCGCTCGGCGCGATTCTCGACAGGGCGGAAGCGGAGGGCTTCGCCGGCGTCAACGTCACCCATCCCTACAAGCAGGAGGTCCTTCGCCACCTCGGCCGGATCTCCGACAGCGCGCGCGCCGTCGGGGCGGTGAATACGGTCGTCTTCGGCGACGGCGAGCGGATCGGCCATAACACCGACTCCTGGGGATTCCGCGAGGCGTTCCGCGCCGAGCTCGGGGATGCGCGGCGCGACACGGTCGTGCTGCTCGGCGCCGGTGGCGGCGGGGCAGCGGTATCGCATGCGCTGATGGAAACCGGCGTCGGCCGATTGCTGGTCATCGATCCGGAGCCCGACCGGGCGGCCGCGCTGGTGGCAAAGCTCGACGCCCAGTTCGGGGGAGGCCGGGTGGTTGTCGCCGCCAACCTCGCCGGGGCAATCGCGGCGGCCGATGGCGTCATCAACGCGACGCCGGTCGGGATGGACAGCCATCCCGGCTCACCGGTGCCCGACGATCTGGTCAGGCCTTCGATGTGGGTCGCCGACATCGTCTATTTCCCGATCGAAACCGAACTCCTCAGGACCGCCCGCGCCAAGGGTTGCCGGACGATGGGCGGCGGCCATATGGCGATCCTCCAGGCGGCTCGCGCCTTCGAGCATTTCACCGGCCTGACCGCCGATGTTGAAACGATGCGCGCCGCCTTCCTGGCGGCGGGCTGATGCACCGCCGCCCTACAGGAAGACGGCGATGATCGGTGGCCAGCACAGCATGACGGTGAGCGCGATGAGCTGGATGACGATGAAGGGCATGAAGCCGGCGAAGATCGCGGTCAGCGTGATGTTCTCCGGCGCCACCGATTTCAGATAGAAGGCGGCGGGGCCGAAGGGCGGCGACAGGAAGCTCACCTGCATGTTCATGCAGAAGGTGACGCCGAACCAGATCGCCACCTGCGACGGCGTGACATGGGCGAAGAAGCCGATGTCCTCCGGCGGCAGCTTCATGACGATCGGCAGGAAGACCGGCATGATCAGGAGCACGATACCGACCCAGTCCATGAACATGCCCATGATCAGGAAGATCACCATCATCACCAGGATGATGCCCATCGCCGGCAGGTCCATGCCGGTGATCAGGTTGGCGACATAGGTCGGCCCGCCGGCGAGCGTATAGGCGGCGGCGAGCGAGGCCGCGCCGATCGTCACCCAGATGATCGTGCCGGTCGACTTCAGCGTCCGCATCAGGCTGTCCCAGACGATCTCGAAGGTCATCTCGCGGCGGATCAGCGAAATGACGAAGACCGCGATGACGCCCATGCCGGCGGCCTCGGTGATGCCGGTGACGCCGCCATAGATCGAGCCGAGCACGACGCCGATGACGATGAGCGGAGCGACCAGACCCTTGCCCATCTGCCAGGCGATGCGGGTGCGGCGGAGGAGGGCGAGAAGGAGGATCGCGACGACGAGCGCGCCGGCGATCCAGGGCAGGTCTCCGGGCATGCCGAGCGGTATCCGCTCCATCCCCTCGGTCAGCACGTTCGAGCCCGTCGCCGACAGGAAGAGGTTTCGCACCAGCAGCGCCGCCGAAGCGATCACCACGAGGATCGCCAGGAAGGCGAGGAAGAGAAGCCGCTTCTCTCCGACGCTGGGATCGTCCGGGTTGGGCGGCGGCAGCGGCGCCTGTTCGGGCCTGAGATTGGCGCGGAACAGGATGTAGATGACGTAGAAGGAGGCGAGCATGAAGCCCGGCAGGAAGGCGGCGGTGAACAGCGCCTGGATCGATGTCTCGGTGATCAGCCCGTAGAAGATCAGCACGATCGAGGGCGGGATCATCGTGCCGAGGCTGCCCGAGGCGCAGATCGTCCCGACCGCGAATTTCTGGTTATAGCCGAGCCGCAACATCTGCGGCAGCGCGATGAGACCGAGCAGCACCACCTCGCCGCCGATGATGCCCGACATCGCCGCCATGATGACCGCCATGATCGAGGTGACCAGCGCGATGCCGCCCCGGGTCCGCGACAGCCACATGTTGAGCGAGGTGTACATGTCGCGCGCGATGCCGGATCGCTCGAGCAGCGAGGCCATGAAGATGAACAGCGGGATCGAGATCAGCACATAGTTGGTCATCTGGCGGTAGATGGCCTGGCCGAGGACGTTGAGCGGTCCGCGGCCGAAATCGCCGTAGAGCAGGTCGGGGCCGAATTTCAGCACCAGCGTGACGACGGCGAGGAAGGCCGAGGCGAATCCGAGCGGCATGCCGATCGCCAGCAACACGAACATCGCGATCAGGAGGATCAGGCTGAGGGTGCCGATATCAACCATTGTCGTCGGCTCCCACCGCCTTGCGAATCTGTTCGATTTCCTGCTCGTCGACCTCGTCGCCGACGTGATGGTCGACCACCTTGCTCCAGTCGGCGATCAGGTTGGACGTCGCCTGCAGGGTGACGAGCCCGATGATCACCAGGATCGCGGTCTTGACCGTGGCGGGGAGCGGCGGATCCCAGGCGGTGCCGAAGGTCTCCATCCGCATCAGCTTGGCCAGCACCTCGTCGTAGCTGCCCCAGAGCAGCGAGACGAAGAAAGCCCAGATCAGCAGCACCGTCGCCGTGTCGGCCGCCTTCTGCGCCCAGCGCGGCATCAGGTCGTAGATGACATAGATGCGGATGTGGCTTCGCTGCTGCATGGCGTAGAGCCCGGCGAGCAGGAAGACGAAGCCGGCGATCCACAGGGACATCTCGTTGGCCCACAGCGTCGGCTTGGAGAAGACGTAGCGGGCGACGACCTCGTAGAACATCACGCAGACGACGACGACGACCGCGATCATCGCCACCCGGCCGAGGATCAGCGACAGGATGTCGAGGGGGCCGGTCGGCTCGACCTCGATGCTGCCGCGGGTGTCGGACAGGTAGAGGGCGGTGACGATCGCGGTGGCGAGCAGGATCCACAGGAAGGCGCGGACGAGCGTATGGTCGCCCGGCCGCAGGATCGTCTGCATGTTGACGTCGCTGCCGAAGAACAGCGCACCGCTCGCCAGCCAGAGCCATATCAGCCCGGTCACGGTCAGCAGCGCGACCATCAGGTACCACATCGGCCGCCGCAGCGGCCCCAGCCAGAGGCTTTGCCCGTCCACCCCTATTCCTCCCCGAGACAATCCGGGCGGGCCCTGAAGGACCCGCCCGATCCGCTATGCGCGAAGTGGCACCGGGGTTATTCCGGCAGGACGCCGATCGCCTTGAGATAGGCCTCGTGGCTGGCGACCAGATCCTTGGCCTCGGGGGTGGTGGCGAATTCCGGCCAGGTCGAGATCGCTGCCGCACGGAACGCCGCGCGGTCCTCCGGCGACCAGTCCCAGACCTGGACGCCGGCGGCCTTGAGGTCGCGCGCCGCCTCGGCATTCGCCTTGGCCGATGTCAGCGCCTGCTGGAGCGCCAGGTTGCCCATGGCGACCTCCATGATGCGCTTCTGGTATTCCGGCATCGCGTCCCAGACCTGCTTGTTGCAGGCGAGGTGGTCGGACGGCATCGAATGGAAGCCCGGATAGGTCGCGTTGCCGGCGACGTCATAGAGGCCCATGCCCTTGTTGTTGGCGAGGATCGAGGCGTCGGCGCCGTCGATGATGCCGGACTGCAGGGCGGTGAAGACCTCGGTGAAGTCCATGACGACCGGCTTGGCGCCAAGCTTCTCGAAGATCTTGGTCTCCATGCCCGGCGGCGAGCGGAACTTCCAGTCCTTGAGATCGGCGACGCCTTTCAGCGGCTTGGAGGAAGCGAGCGATTCCTGCCCGACGACCCACCAGCCGATCAGCTGCATGCCGTATTTGTTGTAGAGCTTCTGGGCCGCCTCGAGGCCGCCGCCGGTATAGAGCCAGCCGAGCTGCTGGAACGGCGTGTCATAGCCGCCCATGATGTCGCCGACGAACTGGAAGGCCGGATTCTTGCCCGTCTGGTAGGCGCCGCCGGTCATGTCGCAATCGAGGATGCCATTGGCGGCGGCATCGAAGGTCTCGACCGAGGCAACCACCGATGAAGAATAGAACATCTCGATGGTGATATCGCCGTTCGACATCGTCTGGACGTTGTCGACGAACTGCGCGGCATTCTTGCCGGATATCGTCTCGGGGGCGTAGTGGGTCTGGATACGAAGCGTGGTCTTCTGTGCAGCGGCCGGCATGACGCAGAGAACCGAAACCGTCGCGGAGATGAGTAGCGCACCAAGTCGCATGAAATCTTCCTCCCATTTTTTTTCAGGCCCGACGGTCTGGCCCTTTGGTTTTTTATATTTGCCGGTATCGTAGACTATTCCGCGAGAGCCACCAAATCCCAACCGCGGCGGGCGGTTGCGGGCGTTCCGGCGCCGCCGGCGCCGCGGATCGGCCGTGATGGCGGAGAGGGGGACTAGGCATGAATCCTGCTCTGCGGTAGAGGCAGGGCCTTCATTCGCTCCGCTTCGAAACCACATTCCGCAGGATGGACAAGATGGACGCCATCGATCCGCAGCCGCGCCGCGTCGACGCGGAAAGCCTCAAGGCCGAGATTGTCGACAAGCTTGCCTATGCGATCGGAAAGGACCCGATCGTCGCCAAGCCGCATGACTGGCTGGCGGCGACGATCCTCGTCGTCCGCGACCGGGCCATCGACCCGTGGATGGAATCGACCCGCGGCGCCTACCGGACCGAGGCGAAGCGGGTCTATTACCTCTCGGTCGAATTCCTGATCGGCCGCCTGCTTCGCGACGCCATGTCGAATCTCGGGCTGGTCGCGCCGATCACCGCCGCCTTGCGCGACCTCGGCGTGTCGCTCGAGGCGATCGAGGCGCTCGAACCCGACGCGGCGCTGGGCAATGGCGGCCTCGGCCGGCTCGCCGCCTGCTTCATGGAGAGCATGGCGACCGTCGGCATCCCGGCCTATGGCTACGGCATCCGCTACGTCCACGGCCTCTTCCACCAGGAGATCCGCGACGGCAAGCAGATCGAGCTGCCCGAGGACTGGCTGTCGGACGGCAATCTCTGGGAATTCGAGCGGCGCGAGGCGGCCTATAACGTCGGCTTCGGCGGCAGCGTCGAGAGCGATGGCATGGCCGGCGACACCGTGCGCCAGCGCTGGATGCCGCAGGAAAGGGTGTTCGCGATCGCCTATGACACGCCGATCGTCGGCTGGCGCGGGGCGCGGGTGAACACGCTTCGCCTGTGGAGCGCGCGCGCCGTCAATCCGATCAGCCTCGAGGAATTCAACTCGGGCGACCATGTCGGCGCGCTCGCCGACCTGACCCGGGCGGAGACCATCACCCGCGTCCTCTATCCGGCGGATTCGACCGCGGCCGGCCTGGAGCTGCGCCTGCGCCAGGAATATTTCTTCGTCTCGGCCTCGCTCCAGGACCTCGTCCGCCGCCACATCAAGCAGTTCGGCTCGCTCGAGAGCCTGCCGGACAAGGTGGCGATCCAGCTCAACGATACCCACCCGTCGATCGCGGTCGCCGAGCTGATGCGGATCCTCGTCGACCTCAACGGCATCCCGTGGAGCACCGCCTGGACGATCACCCGCGGCACCATCAGCTACACCAACCACACCCTGCTTCCCGAGGCGCTGGAAAGCTGGCCGGTCGGGCTGATGGAGCGGCTGCTGCCGCGCCACATGCAGATCATCTACGAGATCAACGCGCGGCTGCTGGCGGAAGCGCGCGAGGTGCTGGATGCCGATACCGACCTGCTCGCCTCGCTGTCGCTGGTCGACGAGAATAACGGCCGGCGGGTGCGGATGGGCCAGCTCGCCTTTGTCGGCTCGCACAAGGTGAACGGCGTCTCGGCGCTCCATACCGAGCTGATGAAGGAGACGGTGTTCCACAACCTCCACAGGCTCTTTCCGGATCGCATCACCAACAAGACCAACGGGATCACGATGCGGCGCTGGCTGATGCAGGCCAACCCCGACCTGACCGCGCTGCTGGTCGAGGCGACCGGACCCGGCGTCCTCGACGACGTCAACCAGCTCGAAGCGGTCAACGCGCTTGCCGACGACGTCTCCTTCCAGGGCCGCTTCGCGACCGTCAAGCGGGCCAACAAGGTCCGGCTTGCCGGCCTGATCCGCGACCGGGTCGGGGTCTCGGTCAGCCCCGACGCGCTCTTCGACG
>JAGRKY010000357.1 GCA_020442095.1 Bauldia sp. | reverse complement strand
TAGAGCGCCTTGAGGATTTCGACGCGCTGGCGCAAGCCCACGGCGAGCGAGCCGATGACGGCGCGGGGATCGAGGTCGAGGCCGTAGCGCTTGCTGATCTCGCCGGTCTCGCGGATGGCGCGCTCGCGGTCGATGCGGCCGAGCGAGCGCATGGGCTCGGAGCCGAGGATGATGTTGTCGGCCACGGTGAAGGTCGGCGCCAGCTTGAAGTGCTGGTGGACCATGCCGACGCCGGCGGCGATCGCTTCGGCCGGGCCGGAGAAATTGACGGTCTTCTGGAAGAGCTTTACCTCGCCGGCATCGCGATGAAGCAGGCCGTAGAGGATGTTCATCAGGGTCGACTTGCCGGCGCCATTTTCGCCGACGATGGCGTGAACCTCGCCCCTGCGGACTGTCAGGGAGGCATCGTGGATCGCGGTGAAGTCGCCGAAGCGCTTTACGACACCAGTGATCTCGACGACGTCATTCGCATTCATGGTCGATCCTTTGCGGGAGGGGTGCCGCGGCGACAGGCGCCGCCGCGGCTGGTCTCACGACGGGATCACTTAGCGTCGGCGACCGAGGGCGGCGTCGCCATCGGCGGCGTGCCCATCTCCTTCTGGCCCGGCTCGAGGTCGAAGTAGTTCGGGACCACGATCTCGCCGGTCAGGATCTTCTGCTTCAGCATGTCGACGTCGGCCAGCACCTCGGGGGCGATCAGGCCGTCGTTATACTCGTCCATGGCCGCGGCGACGCCGTCCTCGGCGAGACCGTAGTAGAGGACTTCGCCACCCTTGAAGTTGCCTTCGGACACCGACTTGATCATGTCATAGGCCTGGGTGTCGACGCGCTTCATCATCGAGGTCAGCACGTTGCCGGGGGCCATGTAGTTCTGGTTGGAGTCGACGCCGATGGCGAAGGTGTTGGTCTCCTTGGCCGCGTCGATGACGCCCGCGCTGGTCGCGCCCGCCACCGCGTAGTTGATGTCGGAGCCCTGGTTGATGAGGGCGAGGGTGTATTCCTTGCCCGCAGCCGGATCGGTGAAGGTGCCCGAATAGCTCTCGAAGACCTCGACATCCGGGTTCGCCATCTTGGCCCCGTAGTAATAGCCGATGAAGAAGCGATGGATGATCGGGATGTCCTTGCCGCCGACGAAGCCGATCTTGCCGGTCTTGGTCGTCTTGGCGGCGATCCAGCCGACCAGGAAGGAGCCTTCCCAGTCCTTCGTCACCGTCGAGACGACGTTCGGGCCGAGCGGGTCGGGGCCGACGTCGACCAGGCCGAATTTCTGGTCAGGAAAGGCCTTGGCGACTTCCTGCATCGGCTTGATCATGTCGAAGGACGAACCGATGATGATATCGAAGCCCTGACCGGCGGCGCGGGCGATCGCGGACTGGAATTCGGAGACCGCGCGGGGCTGGATCACCACATACTCGGCGCCGAAGTCGGCCTCGGCCTTCTTCATGCCTTCGACCATCATGTCGTTGAACGACCGGTCGCCGAGACCGGACTCCGACGTGATCATCGCGACCTTGAGCTTGTCCTGTGCGTAGGCGGAGGTGCCGATCCCGACGGCCAATGCCACGGCCAGACCGTGACCAAGGATAGATTTGAGCATTGCAGAAATCCTTTCCTATTGTTCTCTCTGTGCTCTCGCGTTCGTCGTTCTTCTTGTTTTTATTGGGTTTCAGGCTCCCGCCGGGCTCTTGGCGGAGGCCATGAATTTCCTGATCTTTTCGGGGTCGAAAGTGCCGGTCGCCGCTCCCGAGGATTTCAGCGACGAGCTGACGATCGCGCCGTCGGCGACCGATGTGACTTCGTGCCAGTTGTCGGCATTGACGCTGCCACCGACGAGGATCGGCACGGAGCCAAGCAGCTTCCGTGCCTGCTTGATGTAGTCCATCGTCTCGCCGTGATTCTTGCCGGTGAGGACGAGGCCGTCCGCCCCGCCGAGCCGCACCGCGAAGTCGAGATCCTCGGCAAAGCCGCCGGTGGCGATGGGCGTGCCGGTCCGGTCGTGGACATCGGCGAAGATCGAGATGCGGTCGCCGCTCCAGCGGGTCCGCGCCTTGATCGCGGTATGGGACTGGCCGGTCTCGATCCCGAAGGGCGTCATCATCGCGCCGACGAGGATCTTGATCCGGACGAAATCGACGTCGGCCGCGGTGGCGACGGCGAACATCGCCTCCGAGTCGTTCTCGAGAAGGTTGAGGCCGACCGGGACGTCGTAGCGGTTGGTGATCTCCGCCACGATGCGGGTCATCCAGGCGACCTGGGCGCCGGTGACCTTGTGGGCGACCGGGATGTCGCCGAGATTCTGCACCATCAGGGCGTCGACGCCGTTGGTGGCGAGAAGCTCGGCTTCGGCAAGGGCGGGCTCCAGTACCGACTCCAGCGCTCCTCCCCGCCAGCGGCTGCTGTCGGGGAGGGGGGCGAGCTGGATCATGCCGATGACCGGCTTCCTCCCGCCCGCGATGAGGTCGGTAAGCGCGCCCATCAGGATGCCTTCCGGGCCGCCGTCAGGGAGGAGTCGAAGATCTGGCGGAAATTGACTTCCTGCCGCTTGCGATCGTTGAAGCCGAGGAACGAGATGTTCTGCTCGGCGGCGATCTGGCAGGACAGGTATTCGAACGGCAGCTTGTAGACGAAAGGCGTCAGATATTCCGGGATGCCGGCGGGCATCGGGAAATAGACGTCGGATGCGTCACGAGCGGCCTGGTCGTCCTCGGCGCCGATGATGATGACGCGGGATTCCATGTCGCGCGCCGCCTGGGCCTGTTCGAGGCCGCGGCTGTGGCCGCCGCCCGGCGGCAGGACGATGATCGTGTCCACCGTGGCGTTGGTCATGAAATACTGCTCGTGCGCCCATTCCTCGAGCTGGGAGACGTGGGAGCCGCGGGTCAGCGATTCGAACCACTTGGCGACGCCGAAATAGGCGGTGGCGTAGTTGGGGCCGCCGCCGAGGATTACCGTGTCGCGGTCGGTGGTGAAGCTCGGCGCGATCTGCCGTGCGATCTCGGCGGTGCCGGCGTCGGCCTCCGCCATCTTGCCGGCAACGGCCTTGAGCTCCGCGACAAGGGCCGCCGACCGCTCCGGATCGAGGTTGCCGACGTGTTCGCCGAAGGCGATCGCGGCGACGAAGAGGCCGAGCATGCTGGCGGTGTAGGTGATGGTTCCCGGGGTCACGACCTTGGAGCCGTCGGCCTGGATCTTGATGTTGGGCGTGGCGTTGACCTTGATCAGCGTCTCGGCGGTCTGGGCGAGCTTGTTGTCCTCGGCGACGGTGACCGCGAAGGTCCATGCGCCCTTTTCGCGGGCGAGGTGGACGCCTTCGATGGTGCGGGAGACGGTGCCGGAATTGGAGATGCCGAAGACGAAGGAGTCGTCCGGCAGGTCCTCCACCAGGTAGCGCGAGAATTCGAGCGCCTCGACCGGCTCGATGAACAGGCCGGTCGCCTTCATCATGAAGCTGCGGGCGGCGAGGGCGGCGCAGTAGCTGTCGCCGCATCCGATCGAGAAGCCGTGCCGCAGCGTGCCGGGTTCGCGTCCCTTCAGGACCTCGCGCATATAGGCCAGCATGCCGTCGACGTTGTCCTTGACGAAATCGGGCTGCATCGCGATCTCGCGCAACATCACGGTCTTTTCGTTATCCACTTCTTCCACTCCTTGAATGCTTGCGCATTTCGCTGCGCGTTCCCTGTCAGGTTCAAAACGGAATCGTCTCAACGGTCGGCCGCAGGCGGTCGAGCCTCCGGCCGGTTTCCTTCTCGTCGGCGTGCACCAGCGCTCCCGGCCCGTTCGTCGCGACGGCGTAGGAGGCGGATACGGTGCCATGGAGAATGGCTTCGAGCGGATCGCCGGTGCGCGCATAGCCGAGCAGCGCGCCCCCGGAAAACGCATCGCCGGCGCCGGTGGTGTCGATCACCTCGACGGCCGCCGAGTCCACATGGATCAGGTCGGAGGACCCGGCCGCATGCATCAGCACGCCGTCCGAGCCGCACTTCACGGCGATGACCGGAACCTCGGGCGCGCGCTCCCGCAAGGTCGCAAGCGCCGTCGCGGGGGAAGCGCCCGGGACCAGTGCGATGGCGTCCTGGAGGCTCGGCAGGAAGAGGTCGACGGCGGCGAGCAGCCGGTCGAAATCGGCGTCTTCCAACTGGTCGAGATAGCGGTCGTCCGGATCGACCGAAATCACCTTGGCGCCGGCTTCACGGAAGTATTCGGCGAAGGCGATCTGGAGGTCCCAGGGCAGCGGGGCAAGGTGGACGTGGAGATAGCGGCTGCCCTTGACGTCGTCGGCCGTCGGGCTGAAGGCGCGCCAGTCCCGGGACTTCGACCGGAAGGTGAAGGTCCGCGTCCCGTCTTCCTCGTAGAGCCCCCAGTTGCGGAGGGTCCGGTCGATCAGGCGGCAATGGGAGAGGTCGACCCGCCCCTCGAGGGCGTCGGTCGGATATTCCGGCCCGATCGGGGCGATGACATCGGGCGTCTCGCCCCAGATGGCGATGCCGAGGGCGGAATAGATCGAATTGCCACCCGGCGTGCACCAGATTGTCGAGCCATCGGGGAAGACCAGGTCGTCAATCGTGATGTTGCCGAGGGTGGCGAATTCGGAGGTCATGTTGGCAGGCCGGACCTTAGCGAGGTGAATTCGACCACTTCGGAATTGTGGTAGCTGACGGCGTAGAGGATCGGCCGGCCGTTGAAATCGAAATGGGTTTCGCGGACGAGGAGCAGCGGCGCGTTGCGCTTGAGCTTCAGCCACTTGGCATTATTGGCATCGGCGGCGACCGCGGTGATCAGGACGCGGCTGTGCGAGATCGGCCGCGCGCATTTGGTGCGCAGGAACTCGTAAAGCGAGCCGCCGTCGAAGCTCGACAGCAGCTCGAAATCCTCTTCCGCGGTCGTGAGATGCAGATATTCGTGCGAGAAGGCGAGGGGACGCCCGTCGATCAGCCGGACGCGCGAGATGTGCGTGATCAGCGTCTCCGGGGGAATCTCCAGAGCCTTGGCGACGGTCGCCGAGGCGCCGATCACCTCCCTCTGCATGTCGGAAACGGACGGCTCGCCGCCGACCGAGCGGATGAGGTCGGTCATCGACCGCATCATCTCCAGCGATCCGAGGATCGGCGAAGGCTCCGTGACGACGAAGGTGCCGACGCCGTGCTTGACCTCGAGCAGGCCTTCGCGCGCCAGGACGCGGATCGCCTCGCGAAGCGTCGGCCGGCTGATGCTGAGGTTGCGGGCGAGTTGCGCCTCGGGGACGAGGCGGGTGCCGCCCGCCAGCCGTCCCGAAAGGATCTGCTCGCGCAAGGCGTTGGCCACCCGCTGGACGAGATCTTCCCGGGGCGTCCCGGACGCCCAGATCTTGGCGGTCA
>JAGRKY010000029.1 GCA_020442095.1 Bauldia sp. | reverse complement strand
AACCGCTTCTTCGGGGCGGATATCGGCGGTCTGTTCTCGGCGAAATATGCCGATGCGCCCTGGTCGTTCGCGAAGTTCTGGGACCTGCTCAAGCATCTCTGGCTTCCCGCCTTCGTTCTTGCCTGGTCGGCGGTCGCCTATCAGCTCCAGACGGTCCGGGCGACGATGTCGGACGAGCTCAACAAGCTCTCCGTCACCGCGGCGCGTGCGCGCGGCGTGCCCGAGTTGAAGCTTCTCATCAAGTATCCGGCGCGGCTTGCCATCAATCCCGTTGCCTCGACGATCGGCTTCGACGTCAACCGCATCTTCTCCGAGCTGCCGATCGTCGCGGCGGTGCTCGGGCTGACCGAACTCGGCGGACTACTCCTGAAGGCCTATCTCGACCTCGACATGTATGTCGCCGGCGCGATCCTCCTTCTCCTCACCTTTGTCATCGTCTTCATGAATTTCGTCTCGGATCTGCTGCTTGCCTGGCTCGATCCGCGCATCAAGCTGGGGGCCTAGGCCATGGCCGTCGCAGAGGAACACGATGGTGCGGCGGCGCGGCGCGAAAGCCGCGAGGCGGAGAAGGAGCGCAAGCGCCTCCTCAAATATTACTCCGCTTCGCAGTGGACCCTGATCTGGTGGCGGTTCCGCCGGCATCGCGCGGCGATGGTGGCCGCCACCATCCTCGGGCTGATGGCGCTGCTCGGTCTTTTCGCTGAATTCGTCTCCCCCTACGGGCCGACGACGCGCGACACCAACTATCTCGACGGCGCGCCGCAGGTGCCGATGTTCTGCGACGACAATGGCTGCTCTATCCAGCCCTTCATCCACGGGGTGAAGACCGAACGCGACCCGGTCACCCTCAGGGCGAAGTCCGTGCCGGATCCGAATACCCGCGTCTACGTCACCTTCTTCGCCCCGGGCGAGCCGGTGCTGCTCTTCGGCGTCCTGCCCATCGATCGTCATCTCTTCGGCCTCGCCGACCCGAAGGCGAAGCTTCACATCTGGGGCACCGACGATCTCGGCCGCGACGTCTTCTCGCGGACGATCTACGCGACGCGGACCTCGCTTTCGATCGGCGTCCTCGGCGTCCTCATCTCCTTCGTGCTGGCGCTGATCATCGGTGGCGTCGCCGGATATGCCGGCGGCATCATCGACAACATCATCCAGCGCATCACCGAGGTCATCCGCGTCGTCCCGGTGATCCCGCTCTACATGGGCCTGGCCGCCGCGATGCCCAAGGAGTGGTCGACAACCGAGGTCTATTTCGCGATGACGCTGATCCTCGGGCTGTTCGGCTGGCCGACGCTGGCCCGGCGCATCCGCTCGCAACTGCTCTCGATCCGCAACGAGGATTATGTGGTCGCGGCCCGCCTTGCCGGCGCAAGGCCGTCGCGGATCATCGCGCAGCACATGCTGCCGAGCTTCACCAGCTTCATCATCGTCGATCTGGTGATCTCCTTCCCCTACATGATCCTCTCCGAGACCGCGCTGTCCTTCGTCGGACTGGGCCTGCGTCCGCCAACCGTGAGCTGGGGCGTCCTGCTTCAGCAGGCGCAAAGCGTCCGGGTCATCGAGCAGACGCCGTGGCTCTTCATCCCGGCAGGCTTCGTCGTCATCGCCGTGCTCGCCTTCACGGTGATCGGCGATGGTCTCCGGGACGCGGCCGATCCCTATAGCGAGGCGCGATAGCCATGTTGAGCGTGCGCGATCTCACCATCTCTTTCCGGACCGACGAAGGCATCGTCACCCCGGTCCTGGGCGTCAGCTTCGACGTCGCCGCCGGCAAGACCCTCGGCCTGGTCGGCGAATCCGGGTCGGGGAAGTCGGTGTCGACCAAGGCCCTGATGCGCCTCCTGCCGGGATCGGCGACGATCGCGCCGGAATCGAAGATGCACTACACCGCCCGCGACGGGCGTGCCATCGAGATCGAAAGCCTGAAAGGGCAGGGGCGCGAGATCCGCCGCCTGCGCGGTGGCGAGATCGGCATGATCTTCCAGGAGCCGATGGCCTCGTTCAGCCCGGTCTACACGATCGGCAACCAGATCATGGAGGCGATCCGGCTCCATCGCGGGCTCAATCGCCGCGACGCGCGCGCGATGGCGGTCGAGATGCTCGACAAGGTCGGCATTTCCAGTCCGGAAACCCGCCTCGACCAGTATCCGCACGAAATGTCGGGTGGCATGCGACAGCGGGCGATGATCGCGCTCGCGCTCTCCGCCGGCCCGCGCCTGCTGATCGCCGACGAGCCGACGACCGCCCTCGACGTCACCATCCAGGCGCAGGTGCTCGAGCTCATGCGCGGGCTCCAGGACGACATCGGCATGGGGATGATCTTCATCACCCACGATCTCGGGGTGATCGCCCAGGTCGCCGACGACATCGCCGTCATGTATCTCGGCACCATCGTCGAGCGCGGCCCGGCGCGGGAGGTGATCCGCAACCCGAAGCACCCCTACACGGTCGGCCTGCTGGAGGCGATCCCCAGCGTCGAGAAGCTGGAGGCGCGGCTGAAGCCGGTTCCGGGCGACATCCCGAGCCCCAACGAGCGGCCGCCCGGCTGTCCCTTCCATACCCGATGCGCGGAAATGATTCCCGGTACCTGCGACGTGCGGGCGCCGGACGAGATCGCGCCGTCGCCGGGCCGCGCCGTCCGCTGCTGGCTCCACGCGGTCGAGAAGAGGAGCGCGGCATGAACGAGACGCTGATCGAGGTGAAGAACCTGGAGGTTCACTTCCCGATCCGCACGAAGCGCCTGTTCCGGACCGAGGTGGTCCCGCTGCGCGCGGTCGATGGCGTCAGCTTCGACATCAAGCGCGGCGAGACCGTCGGTCTTGTCGGCGAGTCCGGCTCCGGCAAGACGACCGTCGGCCGGGCGATCCTGCGGGCCATCGATCCAACGGCCGGCGAGGTGATCTTCCACACCGTCGACGACGAGGTCGATGTCGCCCATCTCGAGGGCGAGGAGCTGCGCAAGTTTCGCCACAACATGAACCTCGTGTTCAAGGCCGGGCCGGTGGAGCTCTCCAACCTCTCCGGCCATATGCTCAGGCTGTTCCGGCCGCGGATGAGCCTCGTCTTCCAGGATCCCTATTCCTCGCTCAATCCGCGCATGACGGTGCGCGACATCATCGCCGAGCCGCTCGTCGCCAGCGGCATGATGAAGGACCGCAACGAGATCGACGCCCGGGTCCGAGAGATCGCGTCCCGGTGCAAGCTCAATCTCGAGCATCTGCGGCGCTTTCCGCATGCCTTTTCCGGTGGCCAGCGTCAGCGCATCTGCATTGCCCGGGCGCTCGTCTCGCGGCCGGATTTCGTCGTTTGCGATGAATCCGTTTCCGCCCTGGACGTCTCGATCCAGGCGGAAATCGTCAATCTTCTCAAGGACCTGCAGGAGGAAATGGGCGTCGCCTTCCTGTTCATCGCCCACGACCTGTCGGTCGTCGCACAGATGTCCCATCGCGTCGCCGTGCTCTATGTCGGCAAGTTCGTCGAATATGCGCCGACCGAGTCGCTGTTCTTCACGCCGCGCCATCCCTACACCCACGCGCTGCTCTCCGCGGTGCCGCGGGCCGATCCGGATTCGGATTTCGAGCCGATCAAGCTCCATGGCGAGATCCCCAATCCGCTGGCCGCGCCATCCGGTTGCCGCTTCCACACGCGCTGCCCCTTTGCCCGCGAGCGATGCTCCAGCGATGTGCCGGCATGGCGCGAGATCGCACCCGACCATTTCGTCGCCTGCCACTACGCGGAGGAGTTCGATTTCTCCCGTCCGCGTGACGCATAGCGACATCCGCCTCAACGCCCTTCGTACGTTCCCGACCATGGCCCTGACTGCCTCCGTTCCTTCCGCACCGCTTCTGGTGCCCGCTCGCCCGGAAGACCTGCCGGCGTTGCTGGCGTTGCTGAGCGAAGCGTTTCGCAACTACGTCCGCGCCCTCGGCAGGGCCGAACCCGGCCCCTATCCGTGGCTGCCCGCCGCGATCGCGGAGGGACGGGTGCGATGCGTCTACGAAGGCGGCGCGCCCGTCGCCGTCGTCGTCACCAGCGAGGATCGCGCCGAAGGGACTGTCACGATCGATATCCTCGCCGTCGACCCCTCCCGTTCCCGGAAGGGTCTCGGCAGCCTGATCCTCGCCGAGGTCGAAGTCTCCGCCCGGTCCGCGGGCTTTCGCACGCTCAGGCTCCATACGCTTGCCGCCTGCTTTCCCCTGGTTGCGCTCTATAGCCGCCACGGCTTCGTCGCGACGCGCATCGGCCCGCATCCCGATGGTCGGGACGACTATCCGCGGCTCTTCATGGCAAAGGCGATTGCATGACCTATGACCTCGCCATCGTCGGCGCCGGGGTGCTCGGCCTCGCCCATGCCGTGGCTGCGGCCCGCAGAAACAAGCGTGTCGTCGTGATCGACCGCGATGCGCAGCCGAACGGTGCGTCGATCCGGAATTTCGGCTTCGTCACCGTGACCGGACAGGCGGCCGGCGATTGCTGGACGCTGGCCCGGAAGAGCCGCGATGTCTGGGCCGAAGTCGCCGAGGCGGCGGGGATCGACATCCTGCATCGCGGCCTTGTCGTGACGGCCCGGAGGCCCGAATCCGAGGCGGTGATCGACGCGTTTCTCGCCACCGACATGGGGCGCGAATGCCAGCGCCTGACGCCGACCGAAGCGGCTATCTTCGCGCCCGCGCTGAAGACTGACGCGATCACGGCGGCGCTCTTCTCGCCATACGAGTTGCGGGTGGAATCGAGGGAGGCAATTCCACGCCTGGCGCGATGGCTCGCGGAGGAGCAGGGGGTCGATTTCCGCTGGTCGACGCAGGTCCTGGCGGTCGAGACGCCGGTCGTCGAGACGACGGCGGGCCGGATCGAGGCGGAGACCGTCGTCGTGTGCCCGGGTGACGACTATCAGTCCCTGTTCGCCGGGCGGATCGCCGCCTACGCTCCCACCCGCTGCAAGCTGCAGATGCTGCGCGTGCGCCCGGCCGTCGATGGCGCCCTCGGCGCCGCCGTGATGTCGGATCTCGGCCTCGCGCGCTACCGCGGCTATGCCGACCTGCCGGAGGCCGCGGCACTGGCGGCACGCCTCGACCGCGAGCAGCCGGACGAGCGGGCCAACGGCATTCACCTGATCGCGGTGCAGTCGGCTGACGGTTCGCTGGTCGTCGGAGACAGCCATCACTATTCGCAGACGCCGGACCCGTTTTCGGAATCCGGCGTCGCTGACCTGATCCTCCGCGAGATGGATGCGGTCCTGCATCTGCCCGGCCGTATCGTCGTCGAAAGCTGGCTCGGCACCTATGCCAGCGCCGCCGGGCGCTGGCGGTTCACCGATGCGCCGGACGATGCCACCCGCATCGCTGTCGTCACCGCCGGCTGCGGCGCCTCGACGGCCTTCGGGATCGGCGAGGAAACCATTTCGGATCTCTTCGGATAGGAGGCCGCGCATGGCGAAGTTCAAGGCCGTCGTTTTCGACTGGGCGGGCACGACGATCGATTTCGGTTCGTTTGCGCCGATGGGCGCCTTTGTCAAGGCTTTCGGGACGTTCGATGTCGTCGTCACCATCGATGAGGCGCGTGCGCCGATGGGGATGCCGAAGCGCGACCATATCGCGGCGATGCTCGGCAATCCGCGCATTGCCGCGGAATGGCAGCACGTTCACGGCGGCCTGCCGGGCGACCCGGATATCGACGATGTCTATGCCGTCTTCGTCCCGATGAACGAAGAGGTCGTCGCCGACTATGCGGCCCTGGTCCCGGGCGCCAGGGAGGCCGTCGACTGGCTGCGGAGTCGCGGCCTGAAGATCGGATCGACCACCGGCTACACCCGCTCGATCATGGAGCGTGTCCTGCCGGTCGCGGCGGCGCAGGGCTATGCCCCGGACAATCTGGTCTGCGCCGACGACCTTCCCGAGGGACGGCCCGGACCGCTCGGCATGTACAAATGCTTCATCGACCTCGTGGTCTATCCCCCGGCCACCGTGATCAAGGTGGACGACACCGAGCCCGGCATCGCCGAGGGCGTCGCCGCCGGTTGCCTGACGGTCGGCGTCTGCCTCTCCGGCAACTATGCCGGTCTCACCGCCAACCAGCTTGCGGCGATCGGCGACGCTGAGCGGGACGCCCTCAGGACGCGCATCGGCGATCGGCTGAAAGCAGCCGGCGCCGACCATGTCATCGACACCGTGGCCGACCTCCCGGAACTGGTCGCCCGCCTCGAGTCGGATGCAGGGGTGGCATGAAGCCCAACATTCTGTTCATCACCGCAGACCAGTGGCGGGGCGATTGCCTCGGCATCGCGGGCCACCCGACGCTGAAGACGCCGCATGTCGACCGCCTTGCCGCCGACGGAGCCTGTTTCCGGCGTCATTTCGCCAGTGCCGCGCCGTGCTCGCCGGCCCGTGCGGCGCTCTATACCGGGCTCTACCAGATGAACAACCGGGTGTGCCGCAACGGCACGCCGCTCGACGACCGCTTCGACAATGTCGCCCGCGCCGCCCGCCGGGCGGGATACGAGCCGACGCTGTTCGGCTACACCGATACCGCGCTCGATCCGCGCCTGCTTCATCCCGCCGATCCGCGACGGGCGACCTACGAAAGCGTCCTTCCCGGCTTCTCGGTCCGCCAGCCGCTGCCGGAGGACGACCGGCCATGGCTTGCCTGGCTCGCCGGGCGGGGACACGATGTCAGCGATCCGGCCAGGATCCACAGGCCCTCCGACCGCAACGCGCCGGAGATTTCCAGGGCTCCGCCCGCCTATACGGCGAACAAGACCCAGACTGCGTTTCTGACCGACGCCTTCCTCCGCTGGCTCGGCGAACAGGATGCCGGCCGGCCCTGGTTCGCCCATGTCTCTTTCCTGCGGCCGCATCCGCCGTTCATCGTGCCGGAACCCTATAACGAGATGTATGGCTGCGACGACGTCCCGGATATCGCGCGCTTGCCGAGCCGGGAGGCCGAGGCCGCCGCGCATCCCTTCGTCGCCTACACGCTCGACCGGCTGAAGAAGTCCGACTTCATCCCCGGCGCGACCGGCTTGGTGCGCGACTGGTCCGAGGCCGAGCAGCGGACGATCCGCGCCATCTATTACGGGATGATTTCCGAGGTGGATTCGCAGCTCGGCCGGATCTGGCAGGGCCTCGAAGCCGCCGGCGCATGGGACGACACGGCAATCGTCTTCACCTCCGACCACGCGGAAATGATGGGCGATCACTGGCTGTTCGGGAAGGGCGGCTTCTTCGATGGCGCCTACCATGTTCCGCTCGTCATCCACTGCCCGGGAATGGCGCGGTCATCGGAAATCGACGCCTTCTCCGAAGCCGTCGACATCTTTCCGACCATCCTCGACCTGATGGGCGTCGATCCGGCCACCGTGCCGGACGGACGGTCGCTGCTGCCGCTCGCCCGGGGTGGCGAAGCCTCTCGTCCCCGGGATCACGTCTTCTGGGAATTCGACTTCCGTGATGTCGTCAACCGCGGCGCGGAGCGGCATTTCGGCCTCGCCTCGTCGCTGTGCAATCTGTCGGTGTTTCGCTCCGAACGCTTCAAATACGTCCATTTCGCCGGCCTGCCGCCGCTGCTTTTCGATCTCGCCGAAGATCCGCACGAGACCCGGAATCGCGCCGCCGATCCCGACTATCGCGATGTCCGGCTGGATTGCGCGGAGAGGCTCCTGTCGATCAGGGCAGGGCACCTCGACCAGACCCTGGCGTCGATATCGCTGGTGGACGGATAGAGCTTCTGCCCGGGGCAGGGCAGCATCACTCGCCGGGTGCGCCTTCCGGGAGCCGGGACATTGTGGTCTCTAGCAGCGGGCGCCTGCCGCCGAGGATATAGGCGATCGCGGACAGGATGATCCCGTTGGTGTTGATGTCGCTGTAATTCGCCGTCGGCTCGCCAGTAGCGCTGAAGATGCCGGATGCATAGCCGAGGTCCGTTGTCCGGGCCCGCGCACGGACATAGGACAGGAGCAGGCGGGAATAGGCCTGCGGCCGCACGGCGCTCCACAGGAACGCGCCCTTCGAGCTGACCATGCGGGTTGCCGCGCGGAACTCCGCCGTCCTGTATTCGTCCAGGTCGTCGATCGTCTCGATCGTCCAGGCGTCTTCCGCGGCGCCGATCTGGTACCCCTGGTAGGTGAACCACGGCGCGCGGTTGAGCGGCCCCTCGGAGGCGCAGATGATCGCACCGTCCTCGACATAGGCGCGCATCTGCGCGGTGTAGAGCATGTCGGCGATCGTCCTTGCCGCGTCCGAATAGCCGAGCTCGATCGCCTCGAGGACATGCGGCTCGGTGCCGACCGAACCGAGATCCGCCACGTCGTGGACGAGGCGCATTTCGGCATCGGTCGCCTCGTCCTGCGGCGAGGCCGGATAGACCGGCGCGACGGTATAACCCCAGGCCCGGAAGCCGCGTGCAACATAATGCGCGTAGTTCGAGCGGTGGACGTCCTCGAACCTGCCGAACCGGAAGCTGTGCAGGCGATCGTCGATCAGCGTCCCGGCCAGGTCCCATCGTCCGACGATGTCGGCGACCCCCAGCCCCCGGCCCGCATGCTGCTCAAGCACCTTCAGGCAGACGAGCAGCCGCCCGGTGTCGTTGGCGTCGAAGCCG